>JAYVXK010000819.1:0-4582 GCA_043785265.1 Myxococcales bacterium
GCTACGACGTCGCATCCTCGTCGAAGAACACAAACTCTTGCCGCTCGTGTTGCAGTGGCTCGCCGAAGGACGCGTGACGACCTCGCCTGACGCCAAAGGCGGACGCCCGCGCGTGGTTGTCGTCGGCGTCGAAACAGGGCTCGTTACGGCCGGCCCCTCCGCAACGCGGATGGATGCATTGCCACCCCCGAGTGCTCCAGACACTCCTGCTCCGAGGGGAACACGAAAGTCATGATCGAGCCCGACGTCGTCGCGATCTGGATTGGCCGATTCTTGCTCGCGACATTCGCGACCGTCGCGGCGTGGTGGTTGCTCAAACGCACCGGACCGTGGCTGACGCGCGCGGTGGTGAGCATCGACAAGCGACTCAAAGAGCGGGGCCGCGGAGTGTCGCTCGTCTCGGTCGAGTTGATCTCACTCGATACGATTTTGGGCATCATTCAGGCAGGTTTGGGGACTCTTCGTTACATCACGATGGGACTCACCGCGTATGCGTGGCTCCTGGTCGTGACGTACGCGCTCGACGCGAGCCACAAGGTCTTCGACGCCGTCGTGCAACCATTGCTTCGCGCAGTGACGAGCCTCGGCAACGCCGTCATCGACTTTTTGCCGAACCTCGCCATGGTCGTCGTCATCGTGATCGTGGCGCGCTTCGCTTCGCGCACGTTCACGTTGGTGACTGCGGCGATCGAAGAAGGCCGCATCGAGTTTCCGTGGCTGGACCGCGATCTCGTCGCACCCACACGCAGACTCGCAGTCATCGTCGTGTGGCTCATCGCGTTGGTCATGGCAGTGCCGTATCTGCCTGGGAGCGAATCAAAAGCATTCTTTGGTGTCGGGCTCGCGCTCGCAGTGATCGTCTCTCTCGGATCGACAAGCGCGACAGCCAACCTCCTCGGCGGCCTCGTGCTCACATACACACGCGCGTTCCACATTGGCGACCGCGTGCGAATCGGCGAAATCGAGGGCGAAATTACGAGCCTTGGCGCATTTTCGACGCGCTTGCGAACGAGCCTCAACGAAGAAGTCGTCATTCCGAATTCGATCGTGCAAAGCGGCGTAGTGAAGAACTACTCGACCAACGCGCCACGCGAAGGTGTGCAAGTCTCAGTGTCGCTCTCACTGCCTTACGAACTCGCGTGGCGCAAAGTGCACGAGTTGCTCTTGGTCGCGGCAAAGCACACCAAGGGCATCAAGAGTGATCCTCAGGCGTTCGTGTTGCAGCGCGAGCTGGGTGACTCCGCGGTGCTCTACGAGTTGCGCGCGCACACCGATCGCTCGCACGAGTTGGAGTTCGTCATCGCGCGACTTCACCAGTCCGTGCAGGATACATTCTTTCGAGAAGGCCTCGAGATCGCCGCGCCCAAGCTCGCCTCCACACGAGACGCGCGCGCACCAAAAGTACCAGACGGTCGTCGCGGCGCCGCGCTCGAGATTCAGTCATCGCCCTCACGTGAGGCGCCGGTGCGTCCAACTCTCGAGAGCCGAACCCCAATGCCCTCGTTTGTCATCGTGAACGACGACGAGACGGTGGCCGCAAAAGCAGCCGAGAGCGAGTCGCCGAAGGACTAGGCCTGCGCCTCTGGGTGGAGCAGCTTCGCAACCGATTTGTCCAAACCATTGGATTGCTGCGTCGGCGCTTGATTGTCGGTAGTCTGTCACCATGCGAGGCGTGTGCAGACGAGCGGTGCTGGCGATCGCCGCGCTGACAGTTCTCGCGTCTTGCAGCGCGTTGTTGTCTCTCGGCGACTACCACGAGACAACCGTGCTGCCCTGCGCGCACAACTCCGAATGCATCAGCCGAAACGCAGGCCAGCCTGCCGTGTGCAAGACCAGTCACACGTGCGCGCCGCTCCTGAGTCCAGAATGCGTGAAGGTCGTCGGCCCCATCGATGATGACAATGCGATCGTGATCGGGACCATTTTCTCGCTGACCGGTACCAACCAAAGTTCCGGCGTCGCGCGGACCAACTCGGTCGAGCTTGCGCTGGGAGAGATCTCTCAGACGATCGTGGGTGTCCCTGGCGGGGCTGGCGGCAAGCCTCGTCCGCTCGTCGCCCTCGAATGCGACGACACATCGGACAACACGGTTGCTTCTCGCGCGGCCAATCACCTGCACGACGTTGGCGTGGTGGCGGTGATTGGACCTGGCGGCAGTGGGCAAGTCTCTGCGGTCGCGCAGAGCGTCACCATTCCAGGCGGCATGTTCCTCATCTCGCCGTCGGCCACGAGTACTTCGCTCAGTGGACTGAACGCGCTCGTGTGGCGGACGGCTCCTTCTGACACGGTCCAAGTGATTGCCCTTCGAGATCAAATCGCCGCGCTCGAGACGCAAGTGCGGGCAGACAATCCAACACTCACGAACGTGAAGCTCGCGATCGTCTACCAAGCGAATCCGTACGGGCAGGGCTTGTTTGACGGCGTATCGAAGGGGTTGTCGATCAACGGCGCTCCGATCGGTGACGCCAAAAACCAAGGCCTGTACGAGCCGCGAAGCTACGACGGCAATACGCTGGATCCATCCAGCATCGCAGTTTCGATGTTGGCCGAGAATCCTCCTCCCAACATCATCGCGCTCTTCGGCACGAGTGAGGTCACGACCAAACTGATTGCTCCGGTCGAGCAAGGTTGGCCAAGCGGTCCACCGCGACCGATGTATTTGCTTTCGGACGGCGGCAAGAAACAAGAGTTGCTCGACCTCGCCAAAGGCAACGATCCTCTGCGCCTGCGCGTGCGAGGCACGGTCCCGGGGACCAACAGCGCGCTGTTCCAAACCTTCAGCCTCCATTACCAGGCCAAGTTTGGGTCGCTTCCCAATGTGTTTGGCACCGCGGGCGCTTACGACTCGACGTACATTTTGGCGTACACGATCGCGTCGCTCGGAGCGAAAGCGCCAACAGGTGCATCGATCGCGGACGCCATGAAAAAAGTCGTGGGCGGCACCAAACTCGCGATTGGCCCTGACACGCTGTCGACCGCGATGCAGGCATTGGGAGCTGGCGGCGCGCTCGACGTCGACGGCGCGTCGGGGCCGCTCGATTTCGATCTCTCACTTCACGAGGCGCTCAGCGACATCGATCTCTGGTGCGTGCGCGTCTTCAACGGTGTCGATACGTTCGCGTCGTCGGGGCGACGGTACGACTCCGTCACTCAAAAGATGGTCGGCGCTTTTTCGTGTCCTTGATCTCGCTCCGATCTTCGCGGCGCGCTCGTGCTAACCGGTAAATTCCAATGGCCAAGCACTACGACGTCGCCATTTTAGGGACTGGGATCGGAGCGCTTGCCTGCGCAGCGTTGCTCGCGCGTCGATCGTGGCGCGTGCTCGTGCTCGGTCAAGGCGACAAGCCTGCGATCTACACGTATCAAGGCTTACCCCTCGCGCGTCGCGCCTTCACGTTGCTCGCGTCGGCTTCGCCTGCGTTCGGACGCGTCTTGGTCGAACTCGCGCAGTCGCAGACATTTCGTCGTCGCACCGAGTCTCTCGATCCGATGTTGCACGCGCTCTTGCCTGGGCGTCGCGTGGAGTTGCCGCCGGACACCCTCCTTTTCTCGCGTGAGATCGACCGCGAGTTTCCCGAGGTGCGGCGAGTGGTCGACGAACTCTACGCAGAGCTCGCCAGAGTGAACGCAGCGGCCGATGCGGCGTTCGAGCATGACGTAAACTGGTCGCCGTCTGGATTTTGGGAACGCCGCGAGACCAAGGGCGTGCTGTCGACTCTGCCGCACATCGAGCAACCTTCTTTCGATTTGCTCGCGGAGTTTCCGCGCGACCATCCGTTCCGCGAGATCGTTCTGCAGACGACGCGCTTCGCGACCGATCTGGCCGGACCGCTCCCTCCGCTCGCGCTCGCACGACTTCACGGTGCATGGACACGCGGACTCGGCGCGCTTGCCCGTGGAGAAGACGAACTCGTGGAGTTCTTTCTCGAGCGAGTGCGTGCGCATGGTGGCGAAGTTAGGTTGCACGCACGCGCAGACGCGATCACCACGAAATCAGGCAAAGTTGCGGGCGTATTGGTGCCCGGTGAAGACTCGCCGATGGGCGCTCAGTTCTTGGTCACCGATCGCACGACACGTGAGGTGCTCGATCTCGCGACGAGCTTTGCACCCTCGCGACGCGCGATCGAGACGTTGCCCCTGGTCGTCGCGGGCGCGTGGCGGTTCGTGGTGTCGATGCTGGTGCGCTCTGCAGGTGTGCCTCACGCACTCGCGAGGGAGTCGTTCGTACTGCCCGAAAATGGGCCCGCCATTCATCTGCAACGCACGACGCCGCTTGGCTGTCCCAAGGATCACGAATTGTTGGTCGCAGAGACGCTCGTCCTCGACGACGAGTCACCGCAAGCGAGGGCGAGCGTCATGAGTACACTCGAGAAGTTTTTGCCCTTCATCGAGCGCCATTACGTTCTGGTTGATTCGCCGCACGACGGCCTGCCCGCGTATGACTACCGGTCGGGCGCGCGCACATTGATCGAGCGCGCGCTCTTACAGAGTGGGGGCGGCACGACCAAAGCCGAGGCCATGGTCGCGCAACTCGCAGTCGACCCTCCTGGGCAATTTGGCCTCTCCGGCGAGCCTTGCCGCA
>JAYVXK010000820.1:0-4578 GCA_043785265.1 Myxococcales bacterium
GCCGCGCTGTGCGGCACGCGCTCCGACGAGGCGCCTGAGAGCGCGGTCGCTGAGCGTGGAGATCGCTTCCGTGAATGGTGTTGTCAATCGCGTCGCACGCTCACGCGCGCTCCTAGGAGTCTGGTGTTTTTCGCCGATACCGGCGCGATCCTGTCGTCGGGAATCGTCAACGTACAGGAGTACGTTTCCTCATCCGCTCCTAAGTCTCGCTTGGTCTCGACGAAAACCACCAGACTCCTAGTGAACTAGTCCGGGCGCCCCGATCGGAGGGTCCTTTTGTTGGAGGAGTGGGCTGCGCCACGCAGCCACAAACTCGCCTCGTCGCTAGATGGATGTGCAGTACCACCCTCTTGCTAGGCTTGCAACGGCTGTTGTGCAGCGACTGCAGCGATAGCCAGATCCACGCGTTGGGGACCGCTCGCACCGGTCATTCAGGGTTGCGCCAGAAGCGGCTGATGGTTCGACGTGGGAACGGGGCCGGCTGGTGGAAGAGTCAATTGCATGCGCCTGCGTCGTTGCATTTGGAGAGTTCGCAGTCTCCACGTGCCTTGTTTTTGGCATTGATATCTGGGAAATTCGCGAGGCACTCGCACACGCCGGCGTCATTCGCGGCAGCGGCGTCGCTGTTGCACGCCTCCGCGCACTGGACGTAGGCGATGCACTCGGCGGTGTGGGGAAGAGGGCAAATTCGCTGCTCGACTGCGCAACAGTTTTGCACGAAGCAAAGCTTGCATCTCTCCGACACATTGAACAGCGAGACGAGCGAGCAATCGGACATCTGGTCATCGATGGCGTCGACGATGCCAGCGTCGGGACCGACGAGGGACCCATCGCTGTTGCACCCGACCGCGCACGCTACACTCGTGAGCACCACACGCCATCTCATCAAAGACCCCCAACGAGGAGTGGGGTCGTCTGTGGACTGCCCGTGGTGTTGTTGCCCATCTGGCCAAATCGATTGTCGCCCCAACAATATACTTTGCCTCCCTTGTCGATCGCGCAGGTGTTGAATTGACCAGTCGCCACGTGAGTCACATTGGACAGTCCCACAACCGTGACGGGAGCCGTTCGCGACGTGAGAGGTGCCGTCCCCAAGCTGGCCGTCCGCATTGTAGCCAACACATTGGAGAGAGCCGCCGCTGAGTCGAAAGCAAGCTTGCGTGCCGCCCGCGGCTACCTCGACGGCGCCTTTGATTCCCAGCGAGCTGGGAGTGAGACTGTACACCTCCGCGCCCGCGTCGGTCGACGTGGCGTCTGCGCCAAAGAGCCGTCCCCACCACCAGCCGGACCCGTCGGCAAGCACGGCAAAAGCGACCCCGTCTGCGCACGAGAGAGAAACGACGCCGTGAAGATTCTTGACAGGCGCGAGCGTGCTGTGCTGTGCTGTGCGCAGTTTTCGTTCCATCACCGAGTTCTCCAAATTGGTTTCGTCCCGCGCAGCGCACATCGGCGTTCGCCGCGAGTACACACGAGAACTCCGCACCCAACGACACGTCGCTTGCGCCAAAGAATGCTGGCACCTCGACTGGCGTCGCAAGTTGCGCGAGGGGAATGTCTGGGAGCGCACCCGTATTGATGCCCCAACAGAAGATGCGACCATCGTCGACCTTTGCGCATGAGAGACTCGTGTACGAGCCGGACCCGCTGCTGAAGAGCCGAACCGCACGCTTGACCGCCCCGCAACATTCAAACCCCAGCATCGGACTGTGCCGTCGCTCAGCCGTGCGCATCAATAACTCGTTTGCCCACGGCAGAGTGAGAGCGCTGGGTGAGTGCCGGTCCACGTAGGTCCCATCTCCAACCCACCCACCCTTGTTGTATCCCCAGCACTTGACTGCACCGTCGGCCCGATAGCAGATGGTGGCGTTGGTATCTGCAACCAAGACTTGCGGGCCTAAGTCGACGGCCGAATCGAATGGAGGATCGACCGAAGAATCAGATGCGTCCTCCACGTCGTACTCCCGCATCGGTGGGCGTCGCACTGTCTGTCGTGGTGCCATCGGATAACTCAAGCAGTTCAAGACCCGTGCGGGCACCGCAACCACACAGGAAAAGCGCGACAAGAAACTGGCTACGGTCCACAAGTTCCCGTGAGTTGAGGAGTTGGTCGCGCCGGATCATCGCAACAGACTCCCGTGATGGTGCGGTGCGCGGTGTCGCAGCAGGTCGGCTGGCCCTTATTCAAATCGCTCGTTGTACAAATCGGTTGGGCAGTGTTATCGCAACACAACTCCTGGTGCGCGCCGCAGACCTCCGTGTCGACGCAACAGTGCTGGCGCGCTGCCTTCCCAGCGGGATCATCGCGGACGCAGGTCTGATTCGAGAGAGGGCAGCAACCGAGAAGTCCGGTGTCGCAGATCGACGGCAGCTCAAGTGGCGGACCATGGGACAAAGTTGCATGGGGTGTCCGCATACCACCGAGAAGGCGAGCGAGCCACGAGGGAACTGGAACTGGTGTCGTCGGACACCGAACTGCACGCCGGGGCCAAGCTCGCCACGATCAAGCTCGGAAAGATCCACCTTGATCCAGTTCCCATTGTTCGCCGCCCCTGAACGGAGTTTCGGCCGTAATTCTAGGAGTGTCAAGCCGCCGTGTTTTGCACTGGCGTGGCATTGTCAACGAATACATCGCGGCCAGCCTGCGTCTTCGCGCATCGTTGGAACTGCGCCGCGTGGCGCCGCGCAGCGACAGCCCGCGCCCACGCTAGTTCCGAACATGAGGTTCGTGTTGCTTCATAAAACGGAAGCGAAAATGGGACTCCCTGTCGCCCGTGACGTTCAACGTGCAGCGGACGGTTGACAGTGTGATCCGCCTGACGCGAGCGAGCAGTCCTTGAGCGTGGTCATGGCAGAGGACTTCCCTTGGGTGTGAACGACCTAGTGGAAATGAGCAGGACGCTTGCCGACAAGTCTTGTGCCTCGGAGCATCATGCAACAGGTGGTTGATGCGAGCGCTCCCCTTCGTGTAGAGGTCTCCCATGCGGGCGGGCGTTCTCACACTGACTCTCTTGTTGTCTGGCTGCGCCGTGCCTGTCGCTGCTGGACTCGACGAGAGTGACGCGAATCGCATCGTCGTCGTGCTCGACCACTCTGCGATCGATGGCAACAAAGAGGCGGACCCGGTAGTCGAGGGAAAGTTTCGCGTCCTCGTCGCGAGAGACGACGTGCCTCGCGCGTTGTCGGCGATGCGTGACGAAGAGCTGCCGCGTCCAAAACCAGCGAGTGTCCTCGATGCGATGGACAAGGGTGCACTCGTGCCGAGCGCGCAAGCAGAGCACGCGCAGATGGTGGCGGGTTTAGCGGGCGATTTGGAGAGGACACTCGAGGGTGTCGATGGCGTGCTCTCGGCTCGCGTGCACCTGAATCTTCCCACGCCCAATCCGCTTCGCGACAAGGCCCCCGACAAAGCCACAGCGAGTGTGTTGCTCGAGTACCGCGGATCGACTCCGCCCCTCACCACAGATGCGGTCCAGCGTCTGGTCTCTGGAGGCGTCGCGGGGCTGCAACCTCTCGATGTCGCGGTGGTCACGCTTTCGCGCGCGGCACCGGCGCAATCGCACGACACGCAACTCGCGCATGTCGGACCGATCGCCGTCGCACGCAGCTCTGCGCGAACGCTTCAAATCGCATTTGGCGCGCTCGTGGCGTTGGTCGCGTTGCTTGCAGTCGTGGCTCTCTCTCTGTATGCGCGTCTCGCGCGCGCCCGCGCGGAGCTCACGCAAAAGCCGTCGTGAGCGACCCCAGCGGATCGATCACACTCACGTCGGTGAGCAAGTCTTTCCGCACTGCGGGCGGATTCAATCATGTGCTTCGCGACGTCTCGTTGCACGTGCCGGCTGCGTGTTTGTACGGGCTCATCGGTCCCGGTGCGTCGGGCAAGAGCGTGCTCTTGAAGCTGCTTTGCGGCTTGATTCAGCCTGATCAGGGCACCATCGAAGTCGACGGAGACATGATCACCAGTTTGAGCGAGGTCAGTCTCAGCACCTATCGACGCAAAGTCGGCATGCTCTTTCAGAACAACGCGCTCTTCGATCATCTCACGGTCGCCGACAACATCGCGTTCCCGCTCAGGCGATTGACCAACCTGAACGAGACGGAGATCCAAGAGCGCATTCGCGAGCGCCTCGCTTGCGTGAGTTTGGTCGGCTTCGAAGATCGACTGCCAGGCGGCCTCTCAGGCGGTCAGAAGAAACGCGTGGGCGTCGCGCGCGCGACCGTGACCCGAGCGCCGATCGTATTTTATGACGAGCCCGCAGCGGGACTCGACCCTGTGACGAGTCAAAAGATCTTCGAACTGCTGCGCGCCGAGCAAGAGCAGAGTCACGCCACTGTCGTGATGGTGTCGAGCGATCTCGATCGCTTGCTGACGGTCACCGATCGGGTCGGCATGATGTACAAGGGCGAGTTGATCTTCGACGGCACGACAGAACAGGCTAAATCGTCGGACGAACCGCGTGTTCGACAGTTCGTTCATGGCCTCACGGAAGGACCTCTTTAATGGCGCTCCGCTCTCTGATGTTGACCACGCCGCGTGGCGGACGTGCCATCTTCGCACTGTCAATCACTGCGGCCGTTGCG
>JAYVXK010000821.1:0-4577 GCA_043785265.1 Myxococcales bacterium
ATTCGCTCCGAAGATCTCGAATCGCACGTAAAAGCCGGGCGAATGGCCGCCAGCACGGACGAGAAGGTCATCAATCAGGCTGACTGCGTGATCTTGTGCGTACCGACGCCGCTCAAGAAAACCAAAGACCCGGACATGAGTTACATCGAGGCGTCTGCGCAAGCCGTCGCCCGCAATCAACACGCGGACATGCTCGTCGTGCTCGAGTCGACGACCTATCCCGGCACGACACGCGAGTACTTGGTGACGGCGCTCGAACAAGGCGGCAAGTTCACAGTCGGCAAAGATCTGTTCGTCGCGTTTTCTCCAGAGCGCGTCGACCCAGGCAACGCCAAGTTCGGAACACGCAACACGCCGAAGGTCCTCGGTGGCGTCACGCCTGCGTGCATGCGCGCGGCGCAAGCGCTGTATGTGCAGCTCGTCGACACTGTGGTTCCGGTGTCGAGTCCTGACGCGGCCGAGATGGTCAAGCTGCTCGAGAACACCTTTCGCGCGGTCAACATCGGACTCGTCAACGAGTTCGCGCTCATCTGCGAGCGACTCGGTCTCGACGTGTGGGAGGTCATCGGCGCGGCTTCGACCAAGCCTTTTGGCTACATGCCTTTTTATCCTGGGCCAGGTCTCGGTGGTCACTGCATCCCGATCGATCCGCTATATTTGAGCTGGAAAATGCGTGGGCTGAAGATGCCCGCGCGTTTCATCGAGCTCGCAGACATGGTCAACACGTCGATGCCCGAACACGTCGTCAATCTCGTGGCGAGCGCGCTCAACGAAGACAGCCTCGCGATGAAAGGCGCCAATGTTCTCATCAGCGGCGTCGCCTACAAGAAGAACGTGAGTGACGTGCGCGAGTCGCCCGCGATCGATGTCATCGAAGGCCTGCTCGCTCGTGGCGTGAAGGTCTCGTATCTCGATCCGTGGGTGCCGAGCTTCAAAGAAGGCAAGCACGTGTTCGAGTCGATCAAAGCGGACGCGAGCTTCGCTTCGTTCGACGCGGTGGTCATCGTCACGGATCACGCGACCATCGACTACGCGCGCATGGCCCAAGAAGCCCGAGTGATCGTCGACACACGCAATGCGACGCGTGCGGTGGCGCCGACCGCGAAAGCCCGCATCGTTCGTCTCTGACGACATGCTAGGTTGACCCGCTTGCGATGACGGCGAAGGCGCAGAGTTTCTTGCGGCGACACATGGGCCGCTTCATTGGCTCGATCATCGTCACGATCTCGGTGCTCTGGGGAGCGAAGCACTTCGGGCTCGAGCTCATCCCCAAGAGTGAGGCGTTCGAGGGCGTGCGTTGGTGGGTCGTGCCGACCTACTTGCTCGTCTTCATGGCGGCGTCGTATTTTCGCGCGGCGCGTTGGCGGTTTCTTTTACGCAAAGTCGGCGCGCCCATCCCGCAGAAAAAAATTCTGCGCGTCTCTCTCGTCGGGTTCGCGGCGATCTTGCTGCTGCCTTTTCGTCTTGGCGAATTCGTCAGACCAGCGATGCTTCGCGAGAAGGGCAAAGTCTCCTTCTCTGCCGCGACTGGAAGCATCATCGGCGAGCGCATCGTCGACGGCTTTTACTTGAGCATGGTGCTGGCGATCGCGCTGTTCGTCGTTCCCAAAGTGCAGCCACTGCCCGAGCACATCGTCGGGCTGCCTCCGCAAGTGACGACCGCCAAAGTCATCGGATATGCCTATTTTACGCTGATTGGCTTCACGAGCGCGTTGATCACTCTGGCGATTTATTTCTTCGCGCGCGACTTCGCCAAGCGCGTCACGCTGGCTGTGTTTGGCATCGTCTCCAAGAAACTCGCCGCCCGACTCGCGCACGAAGCAGAGCGTTTGGCAGATGGCCTGCACTTCTTGAAGAGCCCCAAAGACGCCTCTGGCTTCATGCTCGAGACGACCGCCTATTGGTCCATCAACGCGGCAGGCATGTGGCTGCTCGCGTGGGGATGCGGTCTCGTGCACGCAGATGGATCGAGTGTCGGCTACGGGGAAGCGTGGGCCATGATGGGCATGCTTGGTGTGACGATTCTCATTCCTGGTCCGCCCGGCCTCTTGGGCATCTTCCAAGCCGGAATGTTTTGCGGCATGACGCTCTACTTTCCGCCCGAGACCGTGGCGAGCCGAGGAGCCGTGTATGCATTTTTGCTGTTTGCCGTGCAGGTCACATTCACAGTGATCGCGGGTGGCGTGGCGTTGTTTGCGGGCAGAGACGGCCTGTCTCAACTCACCGCCGCAGAGACCGAAGTCGTCGAAACGCTATAAATTTGGCCGGTCCACGCGCGCGCGCGTAAGCCTAGAGCCATGCGCATCATGCCACGACTGGTCGCGATGACGGCACGTCTCCAGCTTCGCTGGAGCGTGGTCTACACCTGGACGAGAGCTGCGACAGGTCCGCTCACGTCGGCTGTCATGGCCCTCGCGGTCGTCGCTGCGATCGTGCTCACCGATCACGATGCAGGCGCGAGCTCGTCACTCGACTCCAACTACGGTTACGATCGCACGTGGAACGCGGCGCTACGAATGGTGCGCGTCGACATGGGCTTCAAGGTCACCGAGAAGGACGAGCAGAACGGCTACTTGATCTTCGAGTACACGTCGCCCGAAGGTGGCAACAAGCCCTCGAGCGGATCGATGGAACTCGTGCGCTCGAAAGACGCCGACCAAACGATTCATGTCATCGTGCAACTGAACGCGATGCCGCGTTATCACGAGCAAGTGATGCTCGACTCACTCGCTCGCAAGATGCGCCAAGAGTACGGCGAGCCCCCCTCGCATCCGTCGCGTGCCCCGTCTGCACCCGACGCAGGCCCGGACGGTTCTTGATCGCCAATCGCCTTAGATTCCAGAGGCGCGGATGATCTGCCAGAAGTAGCGCTCGACGATCACGTCGTGCCAGCGGTGCGAAAAAATCGCGAACACGGGCGCGTTGAAGTCGCTCATCTGTGGCTCTTGGTCGCGTGGTGCTTCGAATCTGCCAAAGAAGCTCCCGAGATCGCTGCGACCTGCGCTCGCGAGCCAGGTGTCGGCCTCGTCGCGCATGACCTCGCTCATCTCGAAGGCGCCAGCGCCATGCGAATAGATCACACCAAAGCGTTTGGGGATTTTGTGAGCTGCGGGATCGAAGTCGTTTGGATTGGTGAAGAGGAACTTGCCGACCGGACCGCTCTTGTAGACGTAGCAAGCATCGAGGAGCACCAAGTCGGTGATGGTCTCGCCGCCATGATCGAGCGCAGGCACGAGCGCTTGATAGCCACCAGAAGAGGCCATCAGCGAGAAGCGCTCGATGTCGTTCGATCGATGCTCGCCGAGGTAAGGCGCGAGGCGTTCGTCGAGCAGCTCGTTCATGAACGTGCGCAAAGCGCCTGGTTCTCCGAGTTTTCCCGGATCGCTCGAGACGACATCGAACGCGATCTCGGGCACGACCAAGATCGCAGAACTCTCTGCCCGCTCCATCTGATGGGCGAGATCATAGCCCGTGCGCGACGTGCTGCCTGGCTGGCAGACTTCGCCGCCGCGACTGACGTAACTCGCGATGCAATTTCTGAAGCCGTGAAAGAGAACGATCACATGAAGTGGTTGATGAGGATCGAACCGCGACGGTATGTACGCCCACACATTTGGCCGCCCGCCGGGCGCGTCGTTGCCGGAGGCGAGGCGGAAGGTGAGCGGACCATTGGCGTGCATGACACGCGTGGGGACGAAGACTGCGCGGGGGGCTTCGTCGGTTGATTTCTCGTAGCGGCGACCCACTTCGTCAGGGGTGCCTGAGCGCGCGAGGAGCAGGGTGACGAGTGCACCCATGAAGCCAAGTCTGCGCGCCAAGCCGGTCACAATGGCAGAGCGTAACCCAGACTGCGATGGCCGAGAGGGCTCTTTTTGTGGCTTATTTAAGTGGGGTCCACCCTGAAGTGTCAGCGATGTCCTGGCACAGCACCAGAGCGGTTCAGGGTCAGGTGGCAGCGGTCAACCTCGCCGGCGGCGCAGGTGTGGCAGCCGTCGTCTCCGTCTCCATCTTTCTCGATCGCCTGCACGCGCTCGAAAACTCCCCCGACCGCAAGTCGACCCGCAAAGCCGACCACGCAGCACTCGCAACGCTCGAGCGCCGCGGCATCACGACGCAAGAACGCAAACACATGCGCCACCTCGTCGACCTCGTCGAGACCAGCGCAGCCGCAAACGCCGACACCGTGATCGAAACGATGACAGTCGACGCTCGCATGCAAGCTCTCCTCACCCTCCACGCATGGCTACAAGACTGGTCCGACTCCGCGCGCTCAGTGATCAAACGCCGCGACCAACTCCTCCGCCTCGGCATCGGCAAACGCCAAAAGCGAACCCCCGCGCCTCCACCAGCCCAACCCGTCGTCGTGCCCGCGCCCACGACTGCGCTCCCCGAACTCCCCTCCGCAACAACGCAGGCGCAGCCCGCCCAACTGAACGGCCACAACCACGCGTGACCGCCAACGCAACCGACAACGCGCGTCTGTCCCCAAAGCCAGACGCGCGTTTCTCATTTAATGCTTCCTCCTCCCCTCCCGTCTCCCACCACCAGCGGTGCATGGTCGGAACGCCGAGACATGT
>JAYVXK010000822.1:0-4576 GCA_043785265.1 Myxococcales bacterium
CCGCTCGTGAGAGTCGCGATGAATGCGCCGGGCCATGCGAAGCGCCGACGACCAGGGGGGTGCTCGACGCCATAGCGATAGAGCACAGCGAGCGCGGAGACTCCGATCACGATGAGCGACATGAGCACGACCCACGGCTCCCAGGATCCCAACAGCGACGCGACACGACGGTCGAGCGGGATTGCTTCGTCGCCGAGGTACTTGTCGACGCGCATGGCAGTCCAGAGCGTGCTCGATACGAGCGCAAGTACCGCGAGTACCCAGCCGAGCGCGATGAGTCGTTGGATGTACCAAGCGCGGCGCTTTGCGCCCAGAGCGAGTTCGAACGTGTCGATGAGACTCGAGGTGCCAGAACTCGTGACCCACAAGAAACCAACGATGCTCACTGGAGCGACCGTGACAGACGCCCCAGCCATCCGTTCGAGCTCGTTGCTCGCGATGTCGCGAGCGAACGGCACGGCGTCACCGAGCGGACTCAAGAATTCTGCGACCCCATGCTCGCGGACGAAGTGCCCAAGGATGTAACCAAGGAGCGCGAGAATCGGAATGAAGCTCAAGAAGAAGTTGAACGCCATCGCCGAGGCCGCCAGAAATGCGTTGTGCCGTCGAAGTCCACGCGCGATGCGCAGGATCCAATCGACGAGAACATTGCGGCGCGCCCATGCCAGCGCTCGCAAGCCGCGGCGAGCGACTTTGATCGACACCAATGACCAATCCGCCCGCTGCACGAATGGGACTGCATCACGCAGCAGGCCCCGCAGTAAAGAAGTTCGCGCTACACTCGTCGCGTGAGCCCTCGCAGTGTCGTCGTTGCTTTCTCGCTCGTCTTGCCCTCGATCGGCATGGCCTTCGCCGCATGCGGAGGCTCGACGTCGAACAATCCCGACTCTGGTTTCATCCATCCCGACGCCGCGATCCTCGATCGCGCACGGCTCGACGAGCCGTATCATCCAGAAGCATCATGCCTCGTGACGATCGAGTCGCCACCGTTGCTCGAAGGCAATCACGTCGCGATCGGGACGGAGGTTCAATACAATTCGAACCCACCGTCCAGCGGTCCGCACTATCCGATTTGGGCTGCGTATCAGGAGTATCAAACGCCGGTCGATCGTCGCTACTACGTGCACGACCTCGAGCATGGCGCGGTGGTGCTGCTCTACAACTGCGCTCCAAACACTGATGGAGGCGGTGCAGACAGCGGAGACGCTGGGGACGCGGGTGATCCGTGCGCTGCGATTGTCGAGGGTCTCCGCAAAGCATCCGCGTCAATCCCCGACGACCCGCTCTGCAAGGGGACTTCGGTGCGCGTTCGGACCGTGATCACGCCTGATGGGTTGATCCCGACGCCTGTCGCGGCGACGGCGTGGGGCTTCACGTACACCGCAGCGTGTCTCGATTTGCCAACACTGAGTGACTTCGCCAAAAAGCACTATGGTCAGGGCACGGAGCCCGTTTGCGCGAACGGCACCACGAACTTCTGATCCTCTGGTAATTGCGATGGGGATGTCCAACGACGCACCGCTCGGAGTGTTCGACTCAGGCCTCGGAGGTCTGACGGTGGTGCGTGCGCTGCGTGCGCTGCTCCCGCACGAGAACATCGTCTACTTGGGAGACACCGCGCGAGTGCCTTACGGAACGCGCGCGCCGAGCACGGTGATTCGGTATGCGCTGGGTTGCGCGAACTGGCTCGTCACACGGCGAGTGAAAGCCATCGTGATCGCTTGCAACACAGTGAGCGCGGTCGCACCCGAGCGATTGCGTGCGGACCTCGATTTGCCGGTACTTGGAGTGATCGAGCCTGGCGCGCGCGCCGCTGTCGCGGTGACCCGCAATGGGAAGATCGGCGTGCTGGCGACCGCAGGCACGACTGCTTCAGGAGCGTACGCACGCGCGGTTGCGACGAAGTCGACGCGCTGCGAAGTGTTTGGGCAAGCGGCGCCCCTGCTCGTGCCGCTCGCCGAAGAAGGATGGACTACCGGTGAGGTGCCGCGTCTTGCGGTTCGTCGATATCTGGAGCCACTCGCGCGCGCATCAGTCGACACAGTCGTGCTCGGGTGCACGCATTACCCATTGTTGCGAGAGATCATCGATGAACAAGTGCGAGACCTACTTGGAGCAGACGCACAGATCGTGGACAGTGCCAACGCAGTGGCACATGACGTACACGCATTCTTGAACTCACGCGGTCTGGCCCGCACGGAGAGCGCGGATCGCGCGACACTCCACCTGGCGGTAACGGACATGCCAAAGAGCTTCGCGGAGATCGCGCAGAGATTTTTGGGATCCGCTGTCCAGGATGTAGAGCAGATTGATCTTTAGCGGCGACCGAGAGCGCTGCGCCGATTCGCGTCACCTTGCACACGCGCCCGACTTTGCGTAGCCATAGAAGGATGCCTTCTCGTGCAACACTTGGTTTGGTTCTCGTGCTCTCGGTCCACTGTGGATCCGACGACACGGCGACGATCGCGGACGCGGACGCGGTGGACTCGTTCTCGAACGGAGTCGACGCAAGCCAACCACTCGACGCGACGAAGGCGGATTCTGCCGACGCTGCACCAGTCGACCCTTGCGTGGGAAGGATCATTTGCGACGACTTCGAGAGCGCCAAGACTGGTGGCCCTCCCTCGAACATGTGGAAGGTTTCCACCTCCAAAGGCACTGCGGTCATCGACGAAGCGCGCGCACGAAGCGGCAAGCACTCACTGAAGGTTTCCATTTCCGCGACGACGAGCAATGACACCTATCGACAGGCCATGATCGCGATCGACAAGGCTCCGCTCATTCCACTCTTGAACAACTCGGTGTTTGGACGCTTCATGATTTCGACCGATCGCATTCCAGACAAAACGGTCCACTGGACTTTTGCGGGCGGCAGCGGACCCATCGGACAGAACTATGCTGTCTACAACTACGGTGGGATGGGCGGGCTGATGGCCAACTATTACAAAGACACCACACCCCAGCCTACCGATTGTTGGCAGAGCAACGCGCAAGTCTTCCCAACAGCCAAGTGGACCTGCGTCGCCTTCCAACTCGATGGGACCAACAACGAGATGCGATTCTGGTTGGATGGTGTCGAGGTCACGGATCTACACGTCATCGGCAACACGAAGAACGACACCACGTGCACAGTGAAGGGCGTGGATGGTCGGTGGTTGGCGCCCAAGTTCAACAACATTCGCGTTGGCTGGGAGAGCTACCAGGACGACAAGGCGGGCGCTCATGACGCGTGGATCGACGACGTGATCTTGGACAGCAAACCGATTTCCTGTCCCTAGTCATCACGGCGATGGCCTAAGCGCTTTACTCCCACAGTCATCAAGGCGATCCTGCACGCTGGAGAACACATGAGACGCTCGATTTGCTTGTTCATTGGCTTTGGTTGTCTGGGATGCGTGGGTGACAGCGGGACGAACCCGCCCATCGACGCCGGCCCGCAGCCCGACACGTTTCAACCCGTCGAGGCCGCGCCTGGACCAGACACGAGCGCGCCGGTCTTCTCGATTGGAGGCGACGTCCACTTCCTCCAGGCCTCTGGCGCCGACGCGGGTGCCGGACTCGTCCTCTCCAACAACGGCAAGGACCCGGTGAACATCACGAAGTCGGGCAAGTTCGTTTTCCCCGCGAAGGCGTCAAACTACGACGTGACGGTGATCACGCATCCGCCTGGCCAGGTTTGCGGCGTGCGCAACGCGAGCGGTAAGGGCTCAGCCACGGCAGACGTCACCAACATCGTGGTGGGATGCACGATCGCCATGCAGAGCAGCGGTGGCACGGCCAACGTGACGACGAACTCGAAGACCGCGACTGCGATCCAAGGCGTCAACCCGATCTCCTTCTCGACTGACTTGCCCGGCAAGGCGCTCGTCTCGCTCATGGTTCCTTCGGTTGGTCTGAACACAGGCTCGTTCGACGACGTGCTCACGGCGATCCAGCTCGATGGCTCCGACGTAACGACTGGACGCTTCGGCAACCAGAACAACATCGGACAAGGCGCGCACACAATCTACGCGGTAGTCGACGTCCCTGCGGGCGCACATACGATCGGTGCAACGTGGCACACGCTGTTCAACTTCGGGTCCAACACGGCGACGGCCTATGCGCCGTTTCCCATTCAGCTCGACGTCATCGTCCTCGACTCGCTCTCCACTTTTTCATCCGCCGCTTCTGGCACCGGCGCCGCGAGCGCAAACAACAACTCGACAGCCATGATCCCAATGATGGCCGACGTGGCCTTCACCACCAACGCGCCTTCCCCTGTGCTCGCGTTGCTACAAGCACCGAACGTCGTGGTCAGCAGCGCTAGCAATGTGTCACTCGCTGTCGCGAACCTGAATCTCTCGACCGACACGGGCCTTGCGTCGACTGGGAAGATCAGCGGAGCGTCACAAGACGCCGCACCGCTGCTCGTGGCGCTTCCCACGTTGAGTGCGGGGGCACACCAGCTGAAAGCTGCGTGGGCGAACACGACTGCTTCGAGCAGCTACTCGGTTGCCTACCAAGGCGCGCCGCACATGGATGCGATCGTCTTCACGCCAGCAGCGCACACCGCGAGTTCGCAGCTGAACGGCGACCA
>JAYVXK010000823.1:0-4573 GCA_043785265.1 Myxococcales bacterium
GTCGTCATCGTGGCGAGCGAGCGTGCCTACCTAAGGATTCTGGAGTTCATCAAGCGCATCGACCAACCACAGTCGGGCGAAGGTGAGATTCACGTTCTGCCGCTGCAACACGCGGACGCGGTCGAGTTGACCAAGACGCTCAACGACATCATCACGGGTGCTGGTGGCGGCGGGCAGGGTGGGCCGCCCAAGGCGGGTCCGGGAGCCGGCGCGCCGCAGCAGATTTTCGAAGGCGGCATCAAAATCAGCGCAGATAAAGCCACCAATTCGATCGTCATCACGTCGTCGCTGCGTGACTATGCGTCGTTGCGCGCGGTGGTCGATCGCCTCGACCAAGCGCGACGACAGGTCTTCATCGAAGCCGTCATCATGGACTTGTCGGTCAAACGCGAGGACACCCTCGGCGTGAATTTTCACGGCGGCGCATTGGTCGACACCGGAATCGGGACGGGCCAATCCCTCGTCTACGGCGGACTCAATCCCTTAACTACCATCCTGCCTCCTAACCCTAACGATCTACAGGGTCTCGCTCTCGGCGTTCGTGGTCCTGGCATTAGTGGCACTGAGAACTTGCTCGGCACCGGCCTGTCGATTCCTGCATTTGGCGTGACTCTCAGTGCGCTCACGACGACGGGTGATGCGGACGTACTCTCGACGCCTCACATCCTCGCGACGGACAACATCCCCGCGGAGATCAGTGTCGGCGAGAACGTGCCTCGGCAAACCAATCTTGGCGGATTGCCAACTGGAGCAGGAGGCGCACCGGGTGGCGGCTTTGGGTTCGGCATCGGCGCGTCGCCCACTTTCCAAGACGTGGGTACCAAGGTCAAGATCACTCCGCACCTCAATGAGTCCAACGAAGTGCGCCTCGAGCTCATCGAAGAGATCAGTGAGGCCCAGGCCCCCATAGGCACGCTCGGCGTCGTTCCCATCACCAAGCGCACGGCCAACACGACGCTCGTCGTAAAAGACCAGCAAACTGTGGTGATCGGCGGTCTCATGCGCAACCGCGTGGTGCATTCGCAAACCAAGATCCCAGTGCTCGGAGACATTCCGGTCCTCGGCGCGCTGTTTCGCAAGTCGATCGACCAGACTCAAAAAACCAACCTCGTCTTGGTGCTCACGCCTTACATCATTCGAGAGCAAAACGATCTGCGCAGCATCTTCGAGCGCAAGATGCAGGAGCGACAAGAGTTCTTGGATCGCTACTTCGTATTCAGCGATCAAACCGACTATCAGCCCCCCAAGGACTACTCGCGCACGACGGGTCTGCTCGAAGAGATTCGAATGAGCTACCGAGCGATGGACGAGCAAGCGCGGCTCGACGAGCTGACGCGTCCCAAAGAGATCAAAGGTCACCTGCCTGGTGATCCCATCGAGCTCCCTGTCGGTCCGCGCGGGGCCAACCAAGCAGTCCCCGCTCCGGCAGGTGGTGGTGCGCCGCCGCCAAACATCAATCTCGTGCCGCAGGGCCGCGCGGTCGATCGGATCGAGAGATAAACATGACCACGCGCGCGCCCGAGACCAACGAACGCAAAGCCGCCCTGAGCGAACAGCGATTCTATGGAGAGATCTTCGCGCGCCGTGGACTCGTGCCGGCCGAACGACTCGAGACGTTTTACGCAATCCAGCGTGAAAAAGGCATCGATCTGATCGATCTCATCGTCAGCGCGCAAGTGGCCGACGAGAGTGCCCTTGCACACGCGCTCGCAGACGAAGCCATTCTGCCGTTCACCGAAGCAGTCGATGTCGATCGCGTGCCGACGGCGCTCGCCACGCGATTGCCCATCGCGTTTGCGAAGACACATAAGGTCTTGGTGATCTCCGAGACGGACGACACGGTCAACGTGCTCGTCGCAGACCCCTTCGACACCTCTGCGATCGACGACGTCAGAGTGTTGTTTGGCAAACCAGTGTCTGCGACCGTGGCGCCAGGCGAGAGGATCGTGGACGCGATCAATCGTGTCTACGAACGCGAAGCCGGCGGCGGCGAGCTCGAGGCCGAAGGCGAGACCATCGCCGATGACGAGGTCGGCGGCGATATCCTCGACTCGGACGACGAGGCACCTGTCATTCGGTGGGTCAACTCACTCTTCCTACAGGCGATGAAAGAGCGCGCGAGCGACATTCACATCGAACCAGAAGAGAAAGAGGCGATCGTCAGGTATCGCATCGACGGTGAACTTTACATTGCACGACGTGCTCCACGTGCGTTCATGAACAGCATCGTGAGCCGCATCAAGATCGAGAGCGCGCTCAACATCGCAGAAAAGCGCCTCCCGCAGGATGGTCGCATCACGAAGAAAATCGCCGGAAAAGGCTTCGATATTCGCGTGTCGACGATTCCAACGAGTCGCGGCTACGAGCGCATCGTGATGCGTCTACTCAACAAGTCGTCGGTGCTTTTGGATCTACCCGACTTGGGATTTTCTCCGCGCGACTATGCCCTGATGGACAGTCTGATTCGTCGCCCTGATGGGATCATCTTGGTGACGGGTCCTACTGGCTCGGGAAAAACTACCACTCTGTATGCGTGCATCAACCGCATCAATCGCCCCAACCTCAACATCCTCACAGCAGAAGATCCGGTCGAGTACGAGATAGGTGGCATCCACCAAGTCCACGTACAGCCCAAGATTGGTCTGACCTTCGCCAATGCTTTGCGCGCGTTCTTACGCCAGGACCCAGACGTGGTCATGGTCGGCGAGATCCGCGACAAAGAGACCGTCGACATTGCAGTCAATGCGTCTCTCACGGGTCACTTGGTGCTCTCCACCATTCACACCAATGACGCTGCAGGCGCGGTCACTCGTATGCTCGACATGGGCGTCGAACCGTTTTTGATTCGCTCGAGTGTGATCGGCATTCTCGCGCAGCGCCTCGTGCGCGTGCTTTGCCCGCACTGCAAGCAACCCTACCCGGCAGAGGACTCCGAGATGGAAGAGCTGGGTCTCTCTCCTGAGCGCGTCGCTGCGCGGCATCGTCGAGAGGCCGTTGCGATCACCTCCAGATACTTTCCGCGCAATGTCTCGGACCGCGACGTGCTCGAGCTCGAGCCTGGTCTGCGGCCCATGTTTTACAAGCCAAAAGGCTGCGATCGGTGCGCGAGCACAGGCTTCTCGGGTCGGCGCGGCATCTACGAGCTGATGCTCATGGACGACGCGATCGGCCCGCTCATACTCAAGAGCGCAGATGCTCAAGCGCTGAAGCGTGCGGCCGCAGAGCAAGGCATGGACAGTCTTCGTGACGATGGCGCGCGCAAAGTTCTCACGGGTCTCACCAGTGTCGAAGAGGTCTTGGCCGCCACTCAAGAAGACGCCGCGCTCGCGTCGACACTCGCACCAGCTTCGCTGCGTGGCACTCCTCCCATCCCCACGAGCTCGAGGGGGGTCTAAGAGTCATGGCCGTCTTCGCCTATCGCGGGCTCGTCGTAGCGACGGGCAAGCAGGTCACTGGGTTCCGCGACGCGGATAACCCCAAGGTCCTGCGTTCTGCGCTCAAGCGCGAAGGCGTCATGCTCACGAGCGCCGAGATCGACAAGCGCGGTCAGGGCGGCAAGACACGCAGCTCAGGTAGCGCGTTTTCGTTTTTTCGTCGCATTGGTCCGGGCGACGTCGCCGTGATGACCCGCCAACTCGCCACGCTCGTCAGCGCGGGCATCCCGCTGGTCGAGTCGATGAGCGCGCTGACCGAGCAAGTGGAGAAACCCGAGTTGCAACGCGTGCTCACGCAAGTGCGCGACCGATTGAACGAAGGTCAATCCTTAGCCAAAGCCTTAGAACCCCACCCTAAGGTGTTTCCTAACCTCTATGTGAACATGGTCGCCGCCGGCGAGGCCTCTGGCACGCTCGAAGCCGTGCTCGAGCGACTCAGTGACTTCATGGAAAATCAGGCGAAATTGCGCTCAAAAGTGACGGGCGCGCTCGCATATCCCATCTTGATGGTGATCATCGGCACGGGCCTCATCACCATCATGATGGTCGCAGTGGTTCCTAAGGTGACGGCCATCTTCATCAGTCTCGATCGAGCGCTGCCTTGGTACACGGCCGTGCTCATTTTCGTTTCCAATGTGGTCGCGTCGAACCAGATGCTTGGTTTCGTTCTTTGTATCGCCACGACAGCGATGGCGCGTCGCGCGCTGTCGACGGCCACGATGCAGAGCGACGGAGAGGCGGGGTCCAACGCGCTTTGGATCGTCGGCGCTTCTTTGTTTGGTGCGGTCATGTTGCTGTCGCTGTTCATCGTGGAGTCCATCTTCGGATTCATCGGCGGAGCTCTGGGCGGTCTCGTGCTGGGTCTCGCGGTCGCGCGGCTGCAGGCTTATGTTCGCACTCCCGAGGGTGAGATCTGGAAAGACGGATGGCTGCTCAAGTTGCCTCTGTTTGGTCCGCTCTTTCGCATGCTCGCAGTCGCTCGATTCGCGCGCACACTCTCTACGTTGCTGTCGAGTGGTGTGCCTCTGCTCAAGGCGATGGATATCGTCAAGAACGTCCTCGACAACGCCAAGCTCGTGCAGGTGATCGTCACTGCGACCGGCTCGATTCGCGAAGGCGAGTCGATCGCGGCACCTCTC
>JAYVXK010000824.1:0-4569 GCA_043785265.1 Myxococcales bacterium
GTCGCAGCCTCTCTGCGCGAGGACGTGCGGTCCGCTCGGGCTGGAGGGGCCCCCCTCCCCTACCGAGCAATCCACCATGCAGCCCACAGCGACGTCCACGCAGTAGCGGTAATCCAAAACGGCATTCTTCGCGCATGTGGCCGAAATGCCTTGATCGCAGCCACTTCGTCACCTGTCGAAACGATCGATGCGATGCGCAGGATCTCCCAAACGACCCACACCCACGCAACACCAAGAGGCAGCAACACCAGCATCAGATCGCGACCCGCCGTGTGAGCCATCCAACCAAACAGACCCATCACCACTGCACCAAAGAGACCCACCATCACAACCGACAGCCTGACGCACCCACGCAGACCGAGTGCGACGGCGGTAGTGCGAATGCGCTCGGTGCGATCTTCTGGAAGGTCTTCGCCAGTGTTGATGAGGATGATGCCCTCTTGCATCGCGCCGTAGGCCAACGCGAGCGCGCAGAGTGGCCACGCGAGCGTGTCGCCCAGCGTGCGCACCACGAGCATCATCGGGCCCACGAAGATCACTGCCCACAGCGCAACTACTTGAAGAACACCGCGCGACTTGAAGCGAATCGGACCCACCGAATATTGCGCGCCGAGTAACAGCCCAAAGATCACGAGGAGCACCAAGTCGTGACGACTCGTGAGCCACGAGAGATGCACTGCAAGCGCGATCGCCGCTGCAACCGTGAGACCAAGCTGCCAGAGCACGTTGCGTGTTCCGAGGCCAAAAACAGCCTCCGAAAGGCGAGTCTTGTAGACGGCGTCGAGATCGCGATCTGCCAGGCAGTTGATCATGTCGCCAAAGTGAAAGAGCAAAAAGAAGAGCGCGACGAGCTCGGCGATGAGCGACCACGGTGTGTGGGCGCGCCACGCGAGCAGCATTGGGATCAGCAAGATGGGAAGCTCTGCGACCATGAACTCGGGTCGACGGATCCGAATCGAGTCGCGCACGTCGTCTACCCATGTGCGATCGGGGCCGAGTACGTTGATGCGGCGGATGTGCCGACGCTCTCCACCTTCGAACGCGGCGCGGCCGTGGAGCAAGGCGTGGTTGTCTGCGATGACGACGTCGCCTTTTTCCCAGGCATGCGCGAGCACGGCGTCTTTGGAGGCGAACGCGTGGCGCAGCTCTGTGATGACTCGCGCTGAATCGAGCGGACCGAGGTCCTTTGCGGCGACCGTCACCGGATTGAGATCGTCGACAGGCTCGGCAAAGCGCAGCACCGTCTCGTGGCTGATGGGGTGTTGCGACACGACCCGCGCCTCGAAGCGCCCGCCGTAGTGCACGACTTTTTCGGTCTCATAGACGAACGCAAGCGACCGCCATCGATCGCGAGTCTCGTCGTCCGCAGAAGCCCACACGCGTGTGGTGTCGACGAAGAGCGTCTCTCCTCCAGCGACGTCTGGAGCTTCCAAGCACTGAAAAAATAGGTATCGCGGCACCTGACCAAAGAACGCGCCGTCCCAGTGGAGAGGCACTTCGCGGTTCGTGTACAAATAGTTTTTGGTCCCTTTGGTGGGGACGAGTTCGTTGATCGCGCCAAACTCCCACGCGAGCAGAGGTCCGAGTTTGCGTGCGGCGGCGGGCATCTCTCGTTTGGCGAAAGAACGAAGTCCGCGAATCACCACCACGCGATGCTTGGCGACCCAGGCATGCAATGTGTTCGTGTCGAGATCGAGGAAGTCAGTACCCACAGGGACACGCACGACCAATCCGAATGGCTGCGCACTCTCGGTCGTGACTTCGATCATGGGAGCGCCATGGCAAACGGTCGACCGTCTTCTTCGATCACAACCGCGCCCATTTTTTCGGCCTCTGCGC
The DNA here is from genome assembly GCA_043785265.1 of Myxococcales bacterium. Classification (GTDB taxonomy): domain Bacteria; phylum Myxococcota_A; class Polyangia; order Polyangiales; family Polyangiaceae; genus JANYHY01. The sequence goes on from JAYVXK010000824.1 coordinate 1,840, forward strand.
GATGCACGAGTCGCGCGCGATCTCCCTCGAACAACGCCACCGAGTGCCACGGGGTGAGCCAGTCCTCGTCTGCACCCAAGAGCGCGATGCCGATTTTGGAAGAGACCTCTGGCTGCGGATGAATCGAGAGTCGGAGCGCTCGAGGGAAGACTGTCGCCACGAGATTGCCCCATGCGTCGCTGCGGCGTACGACCTCGTAGGCACGCGCGCGAGTGAGATTGCGTGACTGGGTACGCGACTGTTTGGGAAGGTTGACGATCTCGTCCTCGAAGAGCAACCGATGGATGCCGTCGAGCTGTGCCCGATGCGCGGGTGAGTCTTTGGCGCGCGTGCGAATCATCTCTTCTGATTCTGCATAGGCGCCGAGCAACGCGTCGCGTGCCGATTGTGGCGAAATCGCACCGAATGCGTCTTCGAGACCAAAGAACTTCACACGGTCGGTCTCGTGCGCGGCGATCATCGATTCGATCGCGCGACGGTACGCCACCACGTCTTTGTTCGAGACGCCGACGAGATCGGCGAACACATGACCATCCGAGCAAATGACCAGCTCGGCCCCCGGCGCATACGCCTCCCGGATCTCCGCGAGCAAGTCGACCAGCGATTGGAGCGCGAGCGACTCGGCAGCGTCTGGTAGTTTGCCGAGCACCTTGCGATCGTTGGGTGCCTTCGCGGGAAACGCCGGCAAGGCGAGCTGGATGCGCTCTTTGCGATCGATGAACGATTGCGCGCGGAGCAAATGCATCGTGAGCGCAGCTTCGCTCGGTTCGCTCGGTCCACCCGGCAACGCGCGTCGACGCCTGAAAATGCGATCGATCACGACACGCGCGGCTTGACTGGGTGCGAGCGCGCGACTGGTGCCGAGCGCACGACCAAACACGGCGTCGAGCTGCAGAGTCAACATCGATCCCAGTCCGCCGAGATCACGCATTGCGATCGCTGCACACGCGAGATCGATTGCGCCCAAGGTCGCGCGATCGTCCTTTTGCATCGCGAGCAACAGAAAGAGCAGGTGCGCGCCGTAGAGCAAACGCGCGAGGCGTGCTGCTTCTTGGGGCGGCGGCGCATCGGTCGCGCCCACGACCGCAAGCCAAAACACGCCAGACACTTTCGATCGCACGACCTCCGTCGTGGGACCGAGCACATTGACACGCGCCTCGGGGTCGACCGCTTTGCCGACGAGCGCCAGCAATGTGTTGCGGTGCGCCTCCACGAGAGACAGCTTCTGGATCATGGTCGCACGAAAGCGCTCTGACACCGTGCCCGCGGGCATGTCGGTCGACCAGTCTTCGAGCTGCGTCGCGAGGCGATCGTAGAGCGCCAGTACGAAGTGCTCTTTCGCCGGAAAGTATCGGCAAGCAAGCCCCACCGAAGTGCCCGCGGCTCGTGCGATCGATTGGATCGTCGTGCGCTCGTAGCCATCACGCGCGAAGAGCTCGAGCGCTGCCTCGAGAAGTCGCAGGCGACTGCGTGTCGCTCGTGGTTGCTCATCGAAGAGCGAGGCCGTCATGCAAAAGTGAATGGGTTCAGTTTCGTCTGGCGTCAAGCCTTTTCAGTCGTAGTCGCCCCGCATGGCTCGCCACTTCACCATCAACAAGTCTTTGGGATCTCGACGCAGCGCTCTCCACGCGTCGATCTTCGAGGGTCGCCATTCTGGGTTCGGCACGACAGCAGCGCGTTCGATGCGCGCGCCTTCGCGATGGGCCAAGAAGAGATATTCGATGTCGTACATGCCGCCATCGATCGACTGTTTCTCAGCGAGCCTGCGCGCGAGCGGTCCGCGAAAGGCTTTGAAGCCACATTGCGTGTCGTCGAACAAATGCGACTGAAAAACGACGTATCGTTGAAACGCGTAGAGTCCTCGCGAGAGCACGAAGCGGAGCGGATTTTCGAGATTGCGGATCATCGGTCGTTCGCCGATGACGACGTCTGCACCGGCGTCGATGCGCGCGAGGAACGCTTCGATTTGCTCGAGCGGAACCGGCAGATCGGCGTCCATCGTGAACACCACATCCCCGCGAGTCTCCAGCACGGCCTGTTTGACTGCCGCACCCTTTCCGCGTTTCGGTCCCCCGATGACTCGGAGATCGATCGCGCAGGGCGACCAATGGGTCCGCATCGCCTCGCGCGCGTCGTCGCCCGTGTCATCGACGATCACGATCTCGAAACGTGCGGTCTGCACGGATCCCAAGTGAGCCGCGAGCTGATCGAGCGTTCGCGTGATTTCTTCTTCCCGAAACGTGGGAATGACGATCGAGACCAGGGACGCCAAAACAGGCCGACACTACCGCCTTTTTGCGTCCAGATGCGCTACTAAGGTGTGCACCGGACCATGAACATCCACGGTCGAGCGGTCGACGTGAGTCGACCACGAGAGCTGATGACATGAGCACAACGACCGCAGCGAGTGTGTCATGAACATCCAAGGGTCGAGCGGTCGACGTGAGTCGACCACGAGAGCTGATGACATGAGCGCAACGACCGCAGGGAGTGTGTCATGAACACGCGTGCGGAAAAGCGTTGGCTCGGGCTCACTCTGCTCGCGCTCGCACTCGCGGTGTTTGCGTGGTGGCCCATGCTCTCGAGCTACCCAGGCACGCAAACCGGGGATGGTCCGTTCTTCCACAAGATGATCGAAGCCGCGCGCGTCTCGGTCGTGCGCTACCACGAGTTGCCGCTCTGGAACCCCTACGAGTGCGGCGGTGTTCCGCTCTGGGACAATCCGCAAGG
>JAYVXK010000825.1:0-4567 GCA_043785265.1 Myxococcales bacterium
CACATTCGACGTGAGGCCGAACGGGCCGAGTCCGGGAAACGTTCCAGGTTTCTGCGAAGTGCCTGGTTTCTGCAGCCAAATCGGTGGAGCGAGCGACTCGGGTCGGTGCGCGCGTGCTTCGAGTGCTTCGGCGATTGCCTGCATCGGCGCGCGGACTGCGCGGACCGGAGACTGCAGCGCGAAGGCGATTTCAGCGAGCGGGTGAGGATCGTTCGGGTCCACTACTGCGACATCCACCACGCCGGTCTCGGGATCTCGACGAATCGGAAGCGCGAACAGTCGCGAGCAAAGGTCACTGGGGAGAGCTGCGAGAAGATCATTTTGCGCGAGCACGCGCATCACACTTGGACCCTCCCAGGTCGCGGTTGCGCCATCGATGCGCGTGGGATCGACCCCTGCATCGGCCAGCGCTCTTGGGAGGGGCGTCGTGGTTTGCACGTGAGAGCGCAGCGCGCGCGCGAGCGCGGGACGATCCAATGCTTCAGAGAGAAGCAGCGTGCGCGCAAGCTCCAAGCTCACGCAGGAGAGTCTACTTCGCCTTGCCGAACTGAAAGACGATTTCGCTCTTACGCACGAGTCCAAGCTCCTCGCGCGCGATTTTTTCGACGGCTTTGGGGTCGTCGCGCAACCCTTGCACGTCAGCGCGAAGCCCGTCGACGTCGCGCGTGAGTTCGGCGTTTTCTTCGTGGACTTGCTCGAGCTCGTGCTGCAACCCTCGCATGCGGGTGAGTCCATCGGGACGCAGAATCATCACGGGCACGCTCGTCGCCGCGATCGTGAGGATCGCGATGGGCAACGCACGTTCGGTGAAACGCGAGAGACGTCCAAGAGAAGACACTGTCTTGCTTTGTACCGCAGCGCACCCCAAGAAGGCCAATTCTCGGGATGCAAAACCTCGCCTCTGCTACACCCGAATCCATGTCTCGCTACGAGCCCGTCATCGGCCTCGAGGTGCACGCGCAGCTCCTCACCAATACCAAGGCCTTCTGTTCTTGTTCCACGGCATTCGGCGGCGAGCCCAACACGCAAGTGTGTGCGACCTGCCTTGGACTGCCAGGCGCTCTGCCTGTGCTCAATGCTCGCGCCGTGGAGTTCGCGGTGCGCGCGGCTCTCGCTCTGGGTTGCACCTTGCGCACCACCAGTCGGTTCGCTCGGAAGAACTACTTTTATCCAGACTTGCCCAAGGGCTATCAAATCAGTCAGTTCGACGAGCCCTTTAGCGACAACGGTGAGCTGGCCATCGAAGTGTCGACCAGCGACAAGCCTGAAGACAAACACACTAAAATCGCTCGAATTACACGCGTTCACATGGAAGAAGACGCGGGAAAGAGCTTTCATGATCGCGGAGACGACTCGATCATCGATTTGAATCGGTCGGGAGTCGCGCTCATTGAGATCGTCGGAGAACCCGATTTGAAGAGCGGCGTCGAAGCCGCAGAATACTTGCGCACACTGCGCGAGGTTTTGATGTTCATTGGGGTCAATGATGGCAACCTCGAAGAGGGCTCCTTCCGCTGTGATGCCAACGTTTCCATTCGCCTCATTGGCGAGGAAAAATTCGGTACACGCGTCGAGTTGAAGAACATCAACTCGTTTCGCTTCGTGCAGAAGGCCATCGAGTACGAGATCGTTCGCCAAGAGGGCGTCCTGTCTGCGGGCGGTCGCGTCGTGCAGGAGACGCGCGGCTGGGATGACAAAGCCGGAACGAGCTTCTCTCTGCGCAGCAAAGAGACCGCCCAGGACTACCGGTACTTTCCCGAACCCGACCTCCCCCCGCTGGTGCTCGACGACGCCTTCATCGCTCAGGTCAAAGCGAGCATGCCAGAGCTGCCGCGCGACAAGCGCGCTCGATTCGTTTCAGAATACGGAATCACGCCTTATGCGGCGCACGTGCTCACGCAGCATCCGCGCGTTGCGGCTTTTTTCGAGGAGACGACGACGCTTCATGGCGACGGCGTCAAAGTCGCCAATTTCGTTCAAAGCGAAATTCTTCGCGACATCGTGACCAAGGGCTTGTTGGCAGAATTCCCCGTCACGCCTGGTCAGGTCACCGAACTGCTCAATCTCGTCGACGCGGGAAAGATCAGCGGCAAGCAAGCCAAGGAGGTCTATGCAAAAGTCGCGAAGACCAACAACTCACCGGCGGCCGTCGCGCGCGAACTCGGCATCGAGCAAGTGTCAGACGCGAGCGCCATCGAATCGATCGTCCGCAAAATCGTCGACGCGAATCCCAAACAGGCCGAGTCGCTCAAAGGCGGCAAAGTCGGCTTGATGGGCTTTTTCGTCGGTCAAGTGATGAAAGAAATGAAGGGCAGCGCAAACCCCACGATGGTGAACGACGCCGTGAAACGCGTGCTCGGAATCTGACCGTTGGCGTCGCTGCCTCCTTCAAGCAGTTCCGTTAGGAGCGCGCCTCACGGTCGTGTGCTCATCGTCGATGACAACGCCGATCTGGCGGGCGCTCTTCGCGATGTTCTCAATGCGGCGCGAGAGGGTCGTGACCCCTTCGACGTTCGCATGGCTACTACCGCGCGTGACGCGCTCGCGATGGCCAAAGCCGAGCCGTTCGATGTGGCGATCGTCGACGTCAAACTACCTGACGCCAATGGGGTCGATCTCATTGTTCCTCTGCGTGAGGCCGCGCACGACGGCGAAGTGGTGCTGATTACAGGCTTCGCGAGCATGGAGGCCGCGATTGCTGCTCTCAAGAGCGGCGCGTTTGCGATGATCCTCAAGAGCTTTCGACCGGAGGAACTCATCGCGACCGTCGAGCAGGCGATCACCAAAGTGCGTCTTCAGCGAGAGAGGGCAGAGCTCGAGCGAAGGTATCGCGCCATCGTCGAACTGACTGACGTGCTGGTCGTCGCGCTCGACGCGTCGGGGCAGGTGGTTCTTTTCAATAGAAAAATAGCGGACATGGCCAATGTGCAAGCAGAGGAGGCGCGCGGTCGGGATTTCGCTGCGAGTTGGATCCCAGAGGAAGACCGCTCCAAACTCCGCGACGCGCTGGCTGCTGCGGTCGCGAGTGACAAGACACGCGAGGTGGAGACGTCGTTCGGGGCGCGCAGGGCAGGAGAGCCAAGGCCTCATCGCGTGCGTTGGCATCTCTCACGTGTCCGCGAAGCTGCGTGGGACAAGCCAGACGCTGGACTCGTCTATGGCATCGGCATCGACATCACGGAGCGTCGCGCTCTCGAAAAGCGAGCAGCAGACGCCGAGGCGCTCAGCGCGATGGGGACGCTCGCCATGGGTTTGGCGCATGAGATACGAAACCCGCTGAATGCGGCTAATTTGCAGCTCCATTTGCTGAGTCGAGACGTGGACAAACTCGGTGAGTCTGCGCCGATTGCGACGCGCGAGGGCATGCACAAACGTATCGCGATCGTAGGAGACGAAATCGCTCGGCTCGGTCGACTATTGACGGAGTTCCTCGAACTCGCGCGTCCGCGAGGCATCGCTCGCGAGCCAGTGCATGTGACCCGGCTCGTGGACGACATTCTGGTTCTGGAGCGCGGCGCAGCAGAGCAGCGTGGTGTGCGAATCGTGAGGGAACTCGCAGATGGCACCGTGGCACTGGGCGACGCCGAGAAGCTGAAGCAGGTCGTGCTCAACCTCGTTGTGAACGCTCTCGAAGCCATGAAGGATGGCGGCACACTCACCGCTCGCGTCCATTCAAAAGAAAGTGATGTCGTCCTCGAAATTGAAGACACAGGTCCCGGCATCGACGCAGAGATCGCCGTGCAAGTATTCGATCCGTTCTTCACCACCAAAGAAGGCGGCACTGGTCTTGGCCTGTCGATCGTTCGAAAGATCGTCGACCAACACGGCGGTCACGTGCGCATCGAGAGCGAGCGGGGTAAGGGCGCGTGCGTGACGGTTCGCCTGCCAGCGGCACGACGCGGCTGAAACGGCTGAAATAGGCCTCGATCAGCGTCCGGGCGGACGCAGCGGAAGCGAGGGAGTCGACACGGGCGGCGGGGGGACTTTGTTGCCTTCGAGCTTCACGCCGGACGAACTCGCCTCGGGCACGGACTCGAGAGTGATGAGCCCGTTGATGCAGCGGTCCATGCCGAACTCGAGAGCGGCATCTTTGACGAAGACCTGCGAGATGCGAATCAAACGCAACGAGGTGGTCTTCCCGAGATCGATCTCGCGCTCGAGGAAGGCGTCGAACGTGCCGTAGCCTTTTGCCTCGTAGAGCTTGCGGGCCTGAATGTCGCGAAGGATGACGCCGATGTCCCAAAAGGTCTTGTGGAGGCCTTTTCGGAGGCCTTTCACTTGGACGAGCGTGTTGTGAAGCGCGCCGATCTTCAACTTGATGTCTTCTGCGCCGGTGGGCGTGCGAATGGTTGCGCGCGCGCTGCCTGGCAGCGGTGGTTGAGCGGCACGAGCACGAGCCTCGGCGGCGTGTTTGGCGGCGTGACGTGCAGCCCAAGGTGCAGCGCCGCGCAGGCCGAGCTTGCGCTTGCCGCCTTTGCCGTCGTCTTTTGCGGCCTCTTTGCCTTTGGTCGCGCCCTTCGCTGAAGCCTTCGCGATTTTCGCGGGCTTCGCGGGCTTGGTTGCCTTT
>JAYVXK010000826.1:0-4558 GCA_043785265.1 Myxococcales bacterium
CTCTGCGCTCGCGAGCACGCCGTTCTTGTCGTCGCTCCGAAAACCACCCGCGACGATCGCGCCACCTGCAAACGCCGTCACGGACGCATTGGCGCGCGGCGTGGTCGGACCAATCGGCAACGAGCGAATGCGACCAACACCAAGGTCGACGACGAAGCTCCGAGGTTGCGTCAAGTCGACAGGGAAGCCTCCAAGAGAGAGCACATGCGCCGAATCGATCAACCCGACACTGCGTGATCCCGCCTCGATCTGACCCACAGTCGCAGACAGCGCGCAGGGCGATCCGCTCGGCCACAAGAACACGTCCACGTCGCCAGACTTGCCAATGGGAGCAACACCGACCCATGTGGCGTTGGTCGTGTCGGTGACGCGCGTGACCAACTCGTGTGACTGATTGGGAATCTGATCGAGTGTTGCATCGACTCTGCTCAAGAAGAGGTCGTTCTCACCAGAGGCCTGAAAATCGCCTTCGCCGCGAAATGTGCCGAACGGATTGTTCGGAGCGGTGCATCGCGAAGACACATGACTGGTCACCGTTCGGCTGACCACGTCCGCGCCGTTCGAGCAGTGCGCCAGCCACAAAAGAGCGAGCGATGCGGTCGTGCTGCTACGATGGAGAAGTCGTCCGCGGACCATGTACCCTCAAGTGTTCGGCAAATACATCCTCGAGCGCGAGCTGGCTCGCGGAGGAATGGCGCGCGTGGTGTTGGCTACGTTGCGCGGCGCTGGCGGTTTCGAGAAGAAGCTCGTCGTCAAACAGATCCGCGATGAGCTCGCGTTCGATGACGACTTTACCCGTCGCTTCGTCGAAGAAGCCAAGACCACCGTCGCGCTCAGTCACCCGAACATCGTGCCTGTCTACGAGCTCGGCGTCGAGCAGGGCATTTACTTTCTTGCGATGGAGCTCGTCGAGGGAGCGAGTCTCGCCGAGCTGATCGGGAAAGAAAAACATCTCTCGCCGGATGAAGGCGCGTACGTGGGCGTCGAAGTCTGTCGTGCGCTCGACTACGCGCACCGCAAAATGCAGGTCGTTCATCGCGACATCACTCCCCGCAATGTGATGATCGACGAAGAAGGTCAGGTGAAGATCATCGACTTTGGAATCGCCGCACGCGTGCGTGACGTGGGCGAAGGCAAGGCGCAAGTGTTCGGCTCACCAGGTCACATGCCGCCCGAACAAATGCGAGGAGAGGCGATTGGTCCGGCGGCGGATGTCTTTGCGGTCGGCGTGTTGCTGCTCGAGGCATGGAGCGGAAAAGCCGCATTTCGCCGCAAGAAAATCGAGGACGTCGAGGCCGCTCTGGCAGGCGCGCATCCCAAACCCAGTGACAGCGATCCGCGTCTCGGACCCATCGACGAGGTGATCGCACGTGCTCTTTCGCTCGATCCAAAAGCGCGACCGCAACAAGCCGAAGAACTCGGCAGGGCGATGCGCAAGTTCTTGATCGGGAGCGACACGGGCGATCTCGCGCGATCACTCGGCGAGCGAGTGAGGTCTGTGCGAGCGCACGAAGAGAGAGAGAGGGAGCGTGAGAGTGAACGCGGCGACACTGGCAAACCGCGCCCAGTGAGCGCGGCAGACTTGCAGACCAAGACGTTTGCAGTCCGCGAAGAGGCCAAGAGCTGGAGCGAGCCACCTCCGGACGGGCCCAGCACCCGAAAACTCGACGACGAAAAAGATGCGCCGATCGAGACGCTCGCGACACGACCAATCGAGACTCCAGCGAAACGGGTCGCGCCCGCCTCGCCGCGTCCACCAACACGCATGCGTTGGTTTGGCGCGCTCGCGGCGGTGTTGTTGTTGGGGGTTGGCGCGTACGTCACGCAGCATCGCCAAGACGTTCAGCCGACGACACGGCCTGTCGCGTCTGCACCGTTTCCACTCGCGTCTCTCGTCGTCCCGCTCACGAGCAGCAGCGCAGAACCTTCGCCGAGTGCGGCGCGCACAGTGGCCTCGCCATCCGTGTCGGTCTCCGCGCAGCCCATCAAACAAGCCCATTTGGCGCTCTACGGCGACGAGGGAACCAGAGTGCATGTCGACAATGGCTCTTGGGCGACTTGCCCTGTCTCGGACATCGCGGTCGACCCAGGTGAGCACGACGTGCGTTTCCATTTCGATGCGACGGGGGAGTCGATTGGCAAACGCGTGACACTTCGTGAAGGCGAGCGTGTGAACATTCGCGCAGACTTCGCGCGCGCCGAACCCACGATCACAATCTCACGCTGAAGTATTACCCGAGCAAAAGCGCCTGCGCGAGTTCCTCGGCTGACTCCACGTCGCGGTCGCGCTGCGCGCCGCGCAATGGTAAGCGGAACGGATGCCTGACTTCTTCGACATCACACGGCACCTCACCGCAGAAGAACAAACCGTACAGCGCTCGGTACGCGCCTTCGTCGACGCGCGGGTGTTGCCGACCATCGGCGATCACTTCGAGAAGGGCACCTTCCCGATGGAGCTCATCGCCGAGATCGCAGACCTCAATTTGCTTGGCTGCAATCTGCACGGCTACGGCTGCGCGGGTCTGTCCGAGGTCGGCTACGGCGTCGCGATGCAAGAGCTCGAGCGTGGTGATTCGGGTGTGCGATCGTTCGCGAGCGTGCAGGGCAGTTTGGTGATGTATCCGATCTGGGCTTTTGGTTCGGACGCACAAAAAGAGCACTATTTGCCGAAGATGGCGAAGGGCGAGCTGATCGGCTGCTTCGGTCTCACCGAACCCGACGCGGGCTCGAACCCTGGGCGCATGCGCACCTGCGCGATCGATGACGGCGACAGTTATGTGCTCAACGGCACCAAGCGTTGGATCACCAACGGCAACCTCGCGCATGTCGCGCTCGTGTGGGCCAAGCTCGGCGGACAAGACGGGGAGGTGCATGGGTTCCTCGTTCCCACGGACAAAAAAGGTTTCGAAGCGCGACCCATTCACAAGAAGATGAGCTTGCGCGCGAGCGTGACGAGCGAGTTGATTCTCGAAGACGTGCGCATCCCGAAAGACGCCGTACTCCCCAACGTCAAAGGCATGAAGGGACCGCTGTCGTGTCTCACGAGCGCCCGCTTCGGCATCGCGTGGGGCGTCATCGGCGCGGCGAGCGCATGCTTCGATTGTGCCGTGGATTACGCCAAAAATCGCGTGCAGTTTGCAGGTAAACCGATCGCGAGTCACCAGCTCGTGCAAGCCAAACTCGCAGAGATCCTCACTCAGATCTCGAGCGCGCAGCTCATGGCGCTCGAAGTGAGTCGCCTCAAAGAAGAGAAAAAATTGCGCCCGCAACATGTATCGATGATCAAACGCAACAACGTCCGCATGGCGCTCGAGACCGCTCGCGTCTGCCGGGACATCCTCGGCGGCAATGGCATCACGCTCGAGTATCCGATCATGCGTCACCTCTGCAATCTCGAGACGGTGTCGACCTACGAGGGCACCCACGATGTGCACACGCTCATCCTCGGGCAAGACATCACGGGCATCAGCGCGTTCGATTGAGAAACATCCAACCAAACGTGACGAGCGATCCGCTCTCGCGAAGCGCGCGCGACTTGGCGATCACGAGCGACTGTTGCGATGCATCGAGGAACACTTTGTCGTCCTCGCGGTCGTAGCCCATCAAATTGTTTTTTACGTTCGAATGCGGCTGAATGCCTAAAAAATGCCCTAATTCGTGCGCGAGAGACGATCGCACCGAGTCCGCGGACAGAATGATGAATCGACGAGACGGCGTCGTGTGAGAGTCCCACGTCACGCCCATGCGATAGAGGTCGCGCACTTCGTTGTCGCGCAGTGATTGCACGACGAACACATTGATCTCACCGCTGACGACGAGCGGCGCGAAGCGGTCACGTTCTTTGGGATCTTCGATGCGCGCGAGATCTTTGTCGAGCGAGCGCCAATGCCAGACATGAACATGCACGAGCAGCGGCGAAAAAATGCGCTCCGCGAGGTCGACGCGATCGTAGAGCCACTCCTCGGATCGAACCGGCGCTCCGGTCTCGTCCGGCGCCATCGCGATGTTGAGTGCGAAGATCGGCTCGGGATCAGCCGCTGCCGAAACACTCACGAAGATGAGCCCGACAAAGAGTCCAACAGCGGGGCGAGACATCTTCACTAGGGGAATTTACGCCAGACTCAGGTCTGCTCTTCCTGATGAGTGACGTCGAGTGCGTGCGAACGTCGCAAGGCTTCGTAGAGCGCGATGCTGGCGGCGTTGGCTAGATTGAGCGATCGCACGGCCCCGAGTGTTGGAATGGCTACGGTTCGGTCGATGTATTTTGCAACCAGTTCGTCAGATAGCCCGACGCTCTCTTTGCCAAACACGAGCGCGTCGCCAGGGCTGAAATCAGCCTCCAGGTAGCTGCGCGCGGCGTGAGCGGTGAACAGGAACAAGCGGCCGTTGGGCTCGCGCTTGCGCCAGGCGTGCTCGAATTGCGCGAAGTCGACATGCACCGAGAGGTCGACAAGATGCCAATAGTCGAGCCCAGCGCGCCGAACGGCGTGATCGTCGATGCGAAAACCCAACCGACCCACCAAGTGAAGTGGAGAGGTCGTGGCGGCGGCGAGTCGAG
>JAYVXK010000827.1:0-14158 GCA_043785265.1 Myxococcales bacterium
CTTGCCCTTCTTCTCCCAGCCCATGATGCCCTCGGGCATGATGAACACATTCGTGTAGCCCAGACCAAGCGCTGCGGTCGCTGCAGAATGGCAGGCCGTACAGCTCTCATTGGCGCAATAGAAGACGAGCGTCGCCGCTTTGTCGGCTGGGAGCTTGTCTGCGTTCACTTCGCTCGCGAGCAGCCATTTTGCGCCCGGAACATGGCCCTTCGAGAATCGCGATTGATCGTTGTCGTCGAACACGAAGGTCTTGCCATCGTTCGCTGCGAGCTTGGCTTCGACTTGCTCGACGGTGAGTCTCGAGAGCTCTTGCTTGGCAGGAGCGGCGACCTTCGCACCCTCGGGAGAAGCGACCGGCACAGCGGTGGACGAGCCACACGCAACAGAAAGGACCATGAGAGAGCACGCCAAGTAACGCATGATTCAGCCTCCAAATGAGCTCGGTCAACATAGGATGCCGCAGCTCGGTTAGCCATCGCGACACTGCACAGTCAGTCGAAAATGTGCGACCCTCCACTGCCCATGCCGAAGCTTTCACGTTATTTCGAGACTCATCGCGAGAGCGATGGCAAGCACTCGCTGGTCGTTCATCTCGACGGGGCGCCTCTCTTGCGAATCGCGATGACCAACAAAGGTACCGCTTTCACCGCCGAAGAGCGCCGCACGCTGCGTCTGGATGGCCTGCTGCCTCCGCATGTTTCGACGATGGAGCAGCAACTCGCACGCGTGTACGCCGGGTTCTTGCGCGAGCCTACGGCGCTCGCGAAGTATCAGTACTTGCGCCAAACGCAGGAGCGCAACGAGGTGCTCTTCTACGCGCTGCTCGAGCGACACCTCGCCGAGATGTTGCCCATCGTCTACACGCCGACTGTGGGCGAAGCCGTTCGACAATTTTCGAACCTATACCAGAGCGCTCGTGGCCTTTCGTTCTCGCCGCTCAACATCGACCATGCTCATGACGTGGCTGGAAATTGCCTATTTGATGACGTTCGCATGATCGTCGCCACGGACTCGAGCGCGATCTTGGGGATTGGTGACCAAGGTTACGGCGGAGTCGCGATCTCGATCGGCAAGCTTGCGCTCTACACGACCGGCGGCGGAGTGAGTCCGTTCCGGTCGCTGCCGGTGGGTCTCGATGTGGGGACCGATCGCACCGACTTGATCGATGAGCCCAACTACCTTGGTGTGCGCCAAAAGCGCCTGAAGGGTCAAGCCTACCTCGACTTCATGGATCGATTCGTCGAAGCGATTCGCGAGCGGTATCCGCGAGCGATCGTGCAATGGGAAGACCTCTCCAAAGACGCGGCGTTCACTGTGCACGAGCGATACAGGTCGCGTCTGGCGAGCTTCAACGACGACATCCAAGGCACCGGCGCTGTCACGCTCGCAGGAGTGTTGTGCGCGTGCAAACAGCGCAAAGAGAACCTCCGCGATCAACGCATCGTGGTCTACGGAGCAGGTGCGGGCGGCGCGGGCGTCGCATGGGAAATCGTGCGCGGCCTCGTAAAAGACGGCCTTTCGCAAGCCGAAGCGATGAACCGAATGTTCGTGCTCGACAGCAAAGGGCTGCTCATGGCCGAGCGCGCGATGGAAGAATACAAGCGGCCGTTCGCCAAGACGAAAGACGACATCAAAGGCTGGGACGGGTCACCCACGAGTCTGGTCGACGTCATCAAGTGCTCCAAGGCGACCGTCTTGCTGGGTCTCTCGGGTCAGCCAGGCACGTTCACCGAAGAGGCGATTCGTCAGATGGCGCTCAATACTGACCGGCCAGTCATCTTCGCGCTCTCGAATCCGACGAGTTCGTGCGAGGCCATGCCCAGTGACATCTTGCGGTGGACCCAGGGTCGCGCGCTCGTCGCAACGGGCAGTCCATTCGACGCGGTCGCCTACGACGGCAAGACCTACGAAATCGGTCAGGGCAACAACGCATTCATCTTTCCTGGCATTGGATTTGGGTCGATCTTGTGCGAGGCCAGCGCGATCACCGACGGCATGGTGACCGCCGCGGCTTATGCACTTGCAGAATACACAGAAGAGAAACACCTCTCGAAAGGCCTCATTTATCCGCCAGTCGAGGAGTTGCGCGAAGTCTCCGCCCGCGTTGCAGCCCACGTCATTCAACAAGCGATGAAGGACGGCGTCGCGCGCGTCGAGCATTTATTGACGTTGAAGGGCGACATCGCCAAGACGATCGAGCACGTGAAGAAAAAGCAATGGCAGGCGAGCTATCTTCCGTTTACTCGGGGGCGAGGCGTCGTGCTGCCGAGTGTGCCGCCCAGCGTCTGAATCACTTCCGCGCAGCGACGACGATCGCGCACGCCGCTCGAGTGCGCACGCGCGCGTCGACGTCTGCCAAGAGCGGGGCGCCACGCGCGGCGCGACCAAGGCCGATGAGCGCGTCGACGGCTCCCAACCGAACACTCGAGTCCTCGTTGGCCAAGTCTTTTTCGATCCAAGCTTGCACCCGCAGATCGCCCGCACGTGCGAGAGTTGCTCGCGCGCGACGCCCGACGGCCGGGCGATCCTCGTCGGGCTGTGCGAGTCTTTCGAGTTCGGTCATCGCGCTTGCGCGCGCGCTTGGCACCTCGAGCAAACGGGCAAGCGACGAGATGCGCACGTCGACGTCGCCGGCATCTGTCGACGCACGTTTGATCGCATCCAGCGCAGTGGCGTCTTCGAGAGGCACGACGGCGAGAGCGAACGATCGATCGCGTCGCGAACCGCTGTCGATCGCACGGATCAAAAGCGCGAGTGCGCTCTGTTGGGTCTCTCGATCATACGGTGCCCCGCGCGTCATCGATGCACGCAAGATCGCGGCGGCTGCTGAAATGACGCCTGGTCCGTGACCCGACGCTACGAGCACGCGCAACGCCTGCGCGCCGCCATGAGCGGCGATGCCCCCAGACGCATACGCATTGGCGATGTCTTCTCGTACTGCGTCGTCTGCGTTGTTCCACAGGTCACGCAGACGATTGGCGATCTCCGGATCGGTTGTGTCGATGTGCGCGATTGCACGCACTGCCTCGTTGCGCGCCATGGGTTCCGGATCGAGACGAGCCGCCTCGAACAGCCCTTCGACATCACGAGGGTCGTTGGCCTGACCGCTCGCGCGCATCGCTGCACGCCGCACATCGGGCGAGGGATCGACGAGTGCCGCATGGCGCGCCGCGCTGTCCTCTTCGCGCACGAGCGAACGCACGCCGACCGCACGCCACTCGGAGAGCGGGTCCTTCGACCACTCTCTCGCACGCGAAGGCGAGATTTTGCCTATTTCGTAGAGTTCGAGCGCTGCTGCCGCCCCCACGGCATCGTGCTTGTCCATCAAATCTTCGAGCACCGACTGCACTTCGGGCACGCACGGCTGCGCGTCGCGCAAGCGATCGAGAGCGTCTTTGTCTTTGGCCGACCCGAGCTCTCGCACGAGCTCTGCGTGAGCCATGCGCGTGGCTTCGTCGTTGTCGATCTTTCCCTTGTCGTGAAGAGGTTTGATGTATGCGATGAGCGCGCCGCGATCCCCACGCTGCGCGGCACTCACACCAGCCGACGAGGCGCACGACACGAGCCCGAGCCCGACGAGGCTGATCCAAAACGGATTTCGCATGTGCATCAAGTAGCTGCTTTTTCGGGCTCATGCTACTGGCCCTGCGCAGCTCGAACGAGCGCCCCAACATGCGCAAACTCCACTTGGTCGTTAATCGCCAAGCGCGTTACCTGCGCACAGAGGGTCCTTACCTCGACGGGCTCAGGAAGGCCGCGACGGCCTTCGTCGTCCACGAGACACGGAGTCTTTCGGATCTCGACGCGCTCGCAACCACGATGGCAGAGAGCGGCGCTGAGGCGATCGTGCTGGCCGGCGGCGACGGAACGTACATGGCGGGCGTGACCGCGATCGTGCGCGCGAGTGGGGGGCAGCTTCCTGCGATCGCTCTCGCGCCAGGCGGCACAGTGAGCACGGTCGCACGCAACTGGGGATTTTCAGGCTCGATGTCGACGTACGCCCCGCGCCTGCTTGAGGCAATCGCTGCGGGTTCTGCGAAGCGCGCGTGCCATGCGACTCTCCGCATCCGCGATGACCGCGGCGGCGATCGGATTGGTTTCATTTGGGGCGCCGGCTTGGTCGCGCGCTTCTTCGAGGCTTATTACGCCCAGCCGCATGCAGGATACGTCGGGGCGGCGCGCATCGTCGCACGCATCTTTCTCGGCTCGCCGTTTGGCGGACAACTCGCCCGTCGCGTGCTCACGGTCGCACCGTGCACGCTTTCGATCGATGGGCAGGTGCAGCCCGCGGCTGGATACAGCCTGATCGCGTCGAGCGTGGTGAAGGATCTCGGCCTGCACATGCACCTCTTGTATCGCGCGGGCGAAGATCCCGAGCGGGTGCACATCGTCGCGAGTCCGTTGGGCGCGCCAAAGCTTGGACCGCAAATGCCGCTCGTCCTCGCGGGCAGACGTCTGAGGGGTCGCGGTCACGTCGACGCGCTCGCGAAAGAAGCCAAGCTCGTTTTCGCGCAAGAAGATGCCTACGTCCTCGATGGAGAGATCTTCCGCGCACGCGAAGTCATCGTGAGCGCAGGCCCTCGCATCGACGTTTTGTCGATCTGATTATTCGAGTGAAACGACGCGGTCGGCGATCGCCATGGGCTCTTCGCGATGGGTCACGAGCAATACGCTCCGCTTGCCGCGCAAACTCTGGATCGCCGCTAAAACGAGGCGTTGCGCGTCTGGGTCGAGGCCGCTCGTGGGTTCGTCGAACAAGATCACCGGCTGCTCAGTCGCGAGTGCGCGCGCGATGGCGACCCACTGACGTTCGCCTCCCGAGAGCGATCGATCCACCGCCAGTCGACCGTCGCCAAGTTCACGACGCAACCGTGAACCACCAATCATGTCGAGCGCGTCTTCTTTTCCGTGTGGCGCGCCAAGATGAAGATTGTCGTCGAGGGATCCCAAGAGCAGCGGCGCGTCTTGCGGCACCCACGCGAACGGTCGCGTGTGAGGACCTGCGGGAGCCGCCGAGATGTCTTCGCCGCCGTAACGCACATCTCCCGCGAGCGCCCGATCGAGACCGAGGAGCGTACGAAGCAGCGTGGATTTGCCTATTCCAGTGGGTCCACGCAGCACGACGATTTCTCCAGGCGCAATGGAGAGAGAGAGGGGCAACAAGTCGCCGTGCAGCAGCGCGAGGCCCTGGACCTCGAGCGACGCCATCGGCCACTCGGTTCGCGTCGTGCGTTTGGGGTCTGGAGCTTCGCTGAAAATCCACGGCGCGAGTCGATCGAGACCTGCTCGTGCCCGCATGAGTGCGCCGCGTGCATCTCCCAGCTCGCGCAGTGGGCGATAGGCGAGGAAAAAGACCACCGCGAATGGGACAAGCGACGCATCTGGACTCGAGATGACTCCTGCGCTCACGAGACCAAGCACGACGACGAGCGCGAGCGCAGCCAACAATTCGCTACTTCCACTCAGCGCTGAACCAAGCAACTCGAGACGCGAGGATTGCTGCGTCCATGACTGTCCCAATGCGGATACTCGCGCGCGCACGTGATCGCCGGCTCCGTAGGTAGCCCAAACGTCTGCATGACGAACCACGTCGTCTGCGGCTTCGAGGAGCGCATCGGCTTTCGCGCCTGCGTCGACATGCGCGCGCTTGAGAGCTCGGCGGGCGCGGCCGAGTCCCCAACCAAAGATGGCAAGTGCCAAAAGGGCCGCTCCGCCGAGTTTGGGTGCAAGCACGACGAGAAGGATGGCGAGAGGTACCAGCTGCGCGGTGGATCGAATGCCTCCCATGATGCCTTGAGAGAGACCCTGTTCGAGTTCGCGCACACCCGTCGTCAGTGCGCCGAGTGCCCGTGCAGAACTCGACGGTTGAGCAGGATCTCCAGCAAGACCATGATCCGGATGTCGCGCTACGCCGCACGCAACGGCACGCAACCAACCATCGAGCACGCGTAGGCGAAGGTCGCACGCCACCTCTCCTGCAACACGTGCTTGTGCTCGAGCTGCGAGCGCACCGCCCAACACTTTCGCGCAGATGGCGCCGAGTCCACCCAAGGCGAGCACAAAGGCCAGGTGTGTAGAGTCTTTGTAAAGCAGGGCGGGATTTGCGGCCAAAAGCGTGCGCGCACATGTGGCTGCGGCGATCGCCATGAGTGCGTGGCCAAGGCCGTGCATCAGACTGCCAAGTGAGAAAGACAGAACAAGTGATGGCCGACGGAAAACCCTTGCGAGCGTACGTGCGTAGTAACTCGTGAGAGATCGAAGCGGCGATCCGTGCATGTCAGACGTGGCGACCTTAGGTTTGAAGAGAGTCTCGACAAAAGCTCTGCTTCAGTTTCGGTCTTGTGCAGCACAACCGCCCAAACCGCAACACGCCGTTTCGGAACGAAATTTGCTTCCAAGAACGCAAGGCTTGAATTTTTTGGTGGGTCCGCGCGCCCATTCTTTCAGGGGCAGACCATCCACTTCGTCAATCCCTAGCGCACCCGAGGTCTTTGTCAAAGGCAAACCAGAAGTGCCCGTCGAACATCAGAACTCGACAGCTGCTCCAGACCGACTCTCAAACCTACTTTTTTCGATCACTTTTGACACGGTGTGACACCTCCCCGGCCAGTCGACTCACGGAATACGACGACTTGCTTCGAAGTTGCAGTTCCCAGCCTCAAAGGAAAAGCGATGAGCAAAAACAACTCTCCCAGCGCGGCAATTGCCTTTAGCCAGCGCACTACTTCCCGAAAGGGAGCGCTTGCATCGCCCCAACTCGTGCGTGGTCTCGTGCGCGGAGCGACCCGCGAGAGCCCAGCGCTCGTTTCCACGAGCAAGCGCATCCGCGAGTCCACTCAAGACTTGACCCCGCTCAAGCCGACCGAGCCCGTAGAGGCCGCGGACGACGAGGTCACGCCAAAGAGCGCGGCCGCGCCAGGTGCTGAGCTACCTGCAGTCGATGACGAATTCGATTTCGACGCCGTCGCGGCCGACGCCATTCCTGTCGATCTTCAACCGCCACCGTCAGCGCCTCCACCGGCCGTAGAGCGCGTACCGACTCGCAAAGAGATCGAAGAGGGCGGCGGGGACTCCATGCTCGCGCGCTATTTCCGCGAAATGGCGACCCACGCGGTGATGGGCCAAGAAGAGGAACTCGAGACCGCGATCAACGTCGAAAACGCGGAGATCGGTCACTGGGTCGCGATCCTCAGTCATCAACCGGCGTCTGAGTTCGTGCTTGATTCGATCGAGCGTGACTTGCCTGTGGGTGAAGAGGCCATCGAAGGCGGCGTGCCGCAACTGGCCGAGTTGCGCAAGTTGCTCAAGGTCGGCAAGAAGCTTCACTACAAGCTCGGTCCTGCGCAGCAGAAAAAGTGGAACGACACCTGCGTCAGTCTCGCGCGCACGATTCGTCTCGCAGACAGCGATCGACTTTGGGTGCTTCACGCCGAACAAACGGCTCGTGGTCTCATCGAGTCACACGAGAGCGAAGAAGTGGACCGTGAGGGCGAGGAGAGCGAGTCGCCGCCGGCTACGATCAGCGCGCGGCTGCCTGCCACACGGGAGTATCGCAAGTTCGTGCAACGCATGGGTGAAGCATCCACTCACTCTCGCATCGTGAAAAATCGCTTCGTGAAGGCCAATTTGCGCCTCGTCGTGTCGATCGCCCGCCGTTACAACCGCGGTCGTTTGCCACTGATTGACCTCATTCAAGAGGGCAACATCGGCCTCATGAAGGCGGTCGAGCGCTTCGACCACACGCGCGGTTATCGGTTCTCCACGTACGCGTCTTGGTGGATTCGTCACGCGATCAGCCGAGCACTCGCAGACAAGGGCCGTGCGGTACGCATCCCCGTGCACATGCTCGACACTCACAACCGTGTCGCGCGCGCCACGCAGTCCATCATCGCGCGCACTGGGCGTGACCCGTCTCTGCTCGAACTTGAGCGTGAGACCGGCATTCCGCAGGAGAAGCTCGACAAGGTGCGCGGCACTTGGGCGGAGACTCCGTTCTCGCTCGATCGCCCTGTGGGTGACGAAGACGGTCGCAAGTTCATCGACTTTCTCCAAGACGACAACGCGGTCTCTCCTTACGAGAGTCTCGTCTCGCAAAAGTGGGGCGACGAGGTGCGGCGGCTGCTCTCTACGCTCACGCCGATCGAGTCGCGCATCATTCGTTGGCGCTTCGGTTTGGACGACGAAGACGAGCTCACACTCAAAGAGATTGGCGACAAATACAATCTCTCGCGCGAGCGCATTCGTCAGCTCCAGGAGCAGGCGCTCGGCAAGATCCGCAAGCACATGCGAGAGTGATAAAAGGAGGCGATGCGCCTCTATCACACGCCTACTTCTCCGTTCGTTCGCAAAGTGATGCTCGTAGCCCACGAGGTCGGACTCATCTCGAAAATCGAGACGATCTTCCTGCGGCCTACTCCGCTGAAAGCCGATGCGACGCTTTCGAAAGACAATCCGTTGTCCAAGATCCCTGCGCTGATTTTGGACGACGGGACCGCGCTCTTCGACTCGGCCGTGATCTGCGAGTACCTCGACTCGCTCCACACTGGCAGAAAACTCATCCCCGCGAGCGGCGCGCAACGCTGGCAAGTGCTCAAGGTTCAGGCACTCGCCGACGGTATCGTCGAGGCGGGCATTCTCACGTTCTACGAGGAGTCCATGCGACCCAAAGAGCTCCAGTGGGAGGCATGGCTCCAAGGCCAGAGCGAAAAGGCGCGCCAAGCGCTCGACGCGCTCGACCAAACGGCCGCGAGTTTCGGCCCCGAAATCGATCTCGGTCAGATTAGCGCGGCTGCGACGATCGGTTGGCTCGAGTTCCGCAATCGGTTCGGAGACATCCGTGCAGGGCGCTCGAAATTATTCGCTTGGTACGACGAGTTCCAACGCCGCCCATCGATGATCGCGACTGCGCCACACGCGTAGAGCCGTGGCGTTTACTTGCACTCGAAGGTCGGGCACTCGGCAACAAAACTCAGTAAAAATGACCCCGGCTTGCCAGGCTTGATGAAGCTGCTGCGGTAGGTCGACCGAATCACACTCGCAAGACAGACATCGACCGGAGGAAAGCTAAAGTCTCCGTTGGGGCCGATGTGACCAAGCGTTCCATCTGCATGCACCTCGATCTTCAACGTCTGCGATTCGTGATTCGGTGGCGTATGCGCGAAAGGGGCGTAGCACGCTGAGATCGCCGCTTCGGCGGTAGGCATGCGCAGGGCCGCGTTGAAGTCCTGCCAAGCGGTGCAGCCCTCGCAATCTCCGTAGTCCGAACCACCGAAGCGTCCCTTGGTGCTCGAATAGAGCTTCGCAACATTCGGCGGCGGCACACTCGGCGCCACGGCGGAAGGAGAAGCTAGCGGGGACGGGCTCGAAGTGCCCACGACGATGTGCACGCCAGGCGACCTCTGAGCGGGAGCGTCTCCAAAGTTGAAGGTCACGCCACCATCGTTTGCCACCAATCGCTCGAACGCACCCGCGTCGTTGCGTGTGACGGTGACGTCTGCGTCTCCGGCCGCGGATTGTTTGAGCGCGAGTTCGGTGAGATCGCCGCCAGCCTTGGAGCGCACCATGAGCACGACCGCGACAGACACGATCGCGACAATCGCCACGACTCCCATCACCAAAGCCACCACGACGGTGGCGCAGCCGCTCGACTTAGAAACGGGCTGCGGAGTCGACGCGACGGCAGGGCCCGTACGAATTTCGGGTGGTAGCGCAGCAGGCGGAATTGAGCCTGGCGGTGGCGGGTTGCTGCGCACGCGCACTGGCGTTGGCGGCGCGAGCGTACCGACCACGGTGGCCGCGGTGGTATTGACATTCGCCGACGAATCGAGCGCGTGCATCGGCAAGGGGACGGTGCCTGAGCGTGCGCTCTCCACCCAAGGAGCGAGCGCGGCGCGCATCTCGGCGGCCGTCTGAAATCGTAGCGCGGGATCTTTCGCCATCGCGCGCTCGACGAGTGCGACGAACGCCGGGGGCACGTCCGCGCGCAACTCGCGCACCGACTGAGCGGGCATCGTGGCGATTGCGACGATCACGGCGGGTACACTCGGCCCTCGGAACGGCATCTGCCCCGTGAGTGCGTGGTACATGACCGCGCCAACTGCGTAGAGATCGGCGCGCGCATCGAGCGCCTGACCACGCGTTTGCTCGGGAGACATGTACGCAGGCGTCCCGACCATCGTCCCGCTGTCGGTGAGTTTGGCGGCGTTCGCGTCGTTCATTTTCGCGACGCCAAAGTCGAGGACTTTGACGACGTCCGTCACACCCGAGACAGACGTGAGAAAAATATTGTCGGGTTTGATGTCACGGTGAACGATGCCAGCTGCGTGCGCCGCGGCGAGCGCGTCCAGCACTTGAGACGCGATGAACGCGACGCGCGGCGTGGTGAGGCGCTGCTCACGCTCGATCGCTTCGCCAACCGATTGACCCGTCAAGTGCTCCATCACGAGGAACGGACCCTCGCCAGCCGGCCACTGAAAATCGGTGACCGTGACGATGTTGGGATGTCCAAGCGCGGCCGCTGCCAATGCTTCACGGCGAAAACGCTCTACATGCGCCGGATCGCTGGCGAGGCTTGGATCCAGCACTTTGACGGCGACGCGCCGTTTGAGGTCCTCTTGGATTGCTTGGTAGACCGACCCCATTCCGCCGCGACCAAGCAACGCCCCCAGCCGATAGCGACCGCCCACGAGAGTTCCCTCTCGCGGCGCTCGATCGTCGTCGATTTTCGGGCGATCGGGCGGCTGCATCGGTGAGGCGCAGCGTAACATACGAGGCTGATGGTCGCTGGCCAGTGCACTCCGCGCTGCGGGCGGGAACCTTTGCTGATGGCTAGTTGTCGCCACCTTCATGCGAGTCGTGCCCATGCTCGTTCTGCTCTCTGCATGTGACCCTGCGGCGCGCGAGCCCATGACGGTGACGCAGACTGTTTTCATTGCGCCTCCACACGTCGCCACCGTGGACGCCACAGAGGCGCATGAGGAAGTGCGGGACCCGCTCGCGACATGCGAAGACGTGACGATTCCGGCGGTTCATAGCGTGACGACGGCCACCAGCGAGCAGATGACACGCGCTCTCCACCCGTTGATTCGAGCGCTATGTGTGTGCACGCATGACGGAGACGAAGTGCACGTCTTCGCAAAAATCACTCCGAGCGAAGGGCGCATGACGGCAGAATTCGACAGTGCACCCGCGGTCGTGCAATGCATGCACAGCACCTTCGCGGCGCGATTCGAGCCGTTCGCGCTTTCGA
Organism: Myxococcales bacterium; assembly: GCA_043785265.1. Taxonomy (GTDB): domain Bacteria; phylum Myxococcota_A; class Polyangia; order Polyangiales; family Polyangiaceae; genus JANYHY01. The sequence goes on from JAYVXK010000827.1 coordinate 11,249, forward strand.
GCGACTGCATCGCCTGCACTCCGCATCGCTATGACGTGTTTCACGGGCCCGCGCCGGTACCCCTGCCTGCGGCGATCCTGATGTATCCGATGACGTTCGTGCACGCGCCAGACAATCAATCGCCGTAGACGTACTTGACGATCGCGGTCACCAGTTTGTCTGCTTGCACGCGCGCGCCCGATGCCTTGCCCGCTACCTTGTTGAAGAAGATCGAGAACGCGATCGTCGGCTTGCCGGCGGGCGCGATGACGTATCCAGACAGAGCGATCGTGTCGTCGAGCGTGCCGGTCTTTGCGCGGATCGCGCGGCGGTCGCGCACGCTGCGAAACCGCTTGTGGAGTGTGCCGTCTACGCCACCAATCGCGAGTTGAGCGACGTATTCAGGCTCGATTTGGGGCGAACGGTAGGCCCAACGCAAAAGCTGGACGGTGCTCCAAGCAGTCACGCGATTGGCGTCGTACAGTCCAGATCCGTTTTTGATCACGACGCCAGTGTCGGTGGCAGAGGCTTCCGCGAGGAGCTTCTGTACGAGGTCTGCAGAATCGAGCGTCTTGGCAGGTTTGCCTTTTGCTTCACCGGCGAGCGACTTGAAGATCATCTCCGCGTAGAAGTTGTCGCTCTGTTTGCCGAGCGAATAGAGCAACGTCGACAGTGGCGCTGACGCATGACGTGCGAGCACTGCGCCCTTTGCGCTGCCGAGCTTTGGGTCCCCCGAGACTTTGATACCGACTCTTTCGAGTTGCGCTTTGAGCACGTAGCCGGCGAGCAATTGTGGATCGTCGACGCGCGCGGTCTGTCGCGCGATGCGTGCATTCGAACCAACACCGCCCGAGATCTTCGCGGTGAGGCGACGACCGTTAGGCGCAAGCATCAAGACGATCTTGTCAGCGCCGTCATCTCCCGTGGTGATCGTGCCTTCGGAGTCCACAAAACCAGGCGGATCGAACCACGCGTGCGCGCTCTCTCCTGTCACTGTAGGGCGGACCGAGAGTGTGACCGTGTTCTCGTCGACCGCGACCGCCGAGACCGGCGCGCGGAATGCTGCCCACTCGGTGGGTTTTTGATCGAAGGCAGGCGGCGTCGTCACGTCGTCGTAAAAACTTTGCTCGACGAACACGTCGCCGTCGACGCGTCGCATTCCTTGGTCATGGAGATCCTGCGCCATGCTCGCGAGATCGTCCGATCGCAGAGAGGGATCGCCATAGCCGCGCAACGTGAGCGACCCAGCCGCGCCCCCCTTCAAGCTGCCTGAGATGGTCGTCTCGTAGCGATGATCGCCATGAAGAATGGAAAGCGCGGCGGCGGCGGTGTAGAGCTTCGCGTTGGATGCGGGGTTGAGCGGATCGTGCTCCTTGTAAGACGCAAGCAATCGCCCCGACGCGACGTCGACGATGGCAACGCCGACGGACGCGTCCTTGATCGACATCGCGAGCGAGTTCACCGCGGCCTGCAGGCCTGGATCCGCTACGTTTTGTGGGGTCGCAGCGATCGGCGCTTGCGGGGATGCGTCGCGGGCGAGCGTCATGGCGCCGAGCACCAAGCCGAGCGACCCAACGCGAACAAGAGCAGAGAGCCGCATGAGCATGGCTTTACTACGAGCCGCCTGCTGACTCTCGCGCTTTTGATCGTCTTGGCTGCGGCGTGTCGCAGTCACGGGCAAAAAGAGGCGGATGCGCCGATCGAGATTTTGGTCACGAGTGATCCCGAGACACTCGACCCGCGGTACGTGACCGACGCTGTTGGACTGCGCGTGTCGCGACTCGTGCACGCGGGTCTGATGCGACTCGATCCGGACTCTGGTGCGCCACTGCCGTACTTGGCGGAGAGCGTGGACACATCCGACGACGGGGCCACGGTTACGTTTCATCTGCGCGCGGGTTTGCAGTTTCACTCCGGAGCGCCGCTCACGTCACATGATGTCGTGGAGACGATCGCGGCGTTCAAAGATCCGATCGTCGCGTCGCGACACGCGCGCATACTCTCTGCCATCGATCGCGTGATCGAGGTCGACCCTCGCACAGTCACGGTGCATCTCTCGCGCCCTCATGCGACCACGCTCACCGATCTCGAGATCCCAATCTTGCGCGCCGATCAGGCTTGTTTTCCGCCGGATCCGAACGGGACGCTCGATGGTGCGGGCCCCTTCCTGGTGACCGCGCGCGAGCACGGATCGATCACACTCGGGCCTGCGCCGCACGGAGCCATGCCCACTCCGCGTCATGCTGTGCGCGTGCGAACGGTGCGAGACGAGAATGCGCGCGCGCTGCGCCTCCTCGCGGGAGACAGTGACGCGACGGCAGGCGGCATCTCTCCGCCACTGCTCCCATCGCTCGAGCAACAAGGTCTGCGTGTCTACTCTCGAGCAGGGCTCACGGTGACGTATGTAGTCTTGCGTGTCGATCGCCCGCCGTTTGATCGAGACGCAGCGCGGTTGGCTTTCTCGGAGTCGATCGATCGCGCATCGATCGTGAAGTACTTGCTCGCCGGTCGCGCGACGGTGGCCACGGGCATGCTCGCGCCTGCCCATTGGGCACACGCCAATGTGGCTGAAATACGCCTCGATCCCGCATCTGCGCTGGCTTCGTTGGGCGGCTCGGTGCATGCGACGTTGCTGTGCGGCGCCGATCGTCTGCGCGTCGACATCGCCCGCGCGATCGCTCAACAAGCCCGTGATGGCGGTGTGGACCTCGAAATCGTACCGCTCGAACTTGGCGCTCTCTTGGCGCGCCTCTCTGCTGGCGACTTCGACGCCGCGATCTTGCAACTCGCCGAGTTGGTCGAACCCAACACGCTTCGTGTGTTCTTGCACAGCACCTCGATCCCGCCTGCAGGCTCGAATCGCGGTCGCGTGCGCGACGCGGTCGTGGACGATCTCTTGGACCAGGGAGACACGACCACCGATCGCCTCGA
>JAYVXK010000828.1:0-4533 GCA_043785265.1 Myxococcales bacterium
GCTGGAGCACCACCGCCGCCGCCACCCCCGGTCATCATGCCCATGGAGACCGATGCGGGTGTGGATGCAGGAGCGGATGCTGGTAAGAAGAAGAAGAACAAATGAGGCGCGCCATGCACAACCAAGGATCATCGTCATGAAGCGCGTGGTCGCTCTGATTGTTTTGCTCGTCGCTTGCGGCGGCTCGAATCAGCCTCCTCCGGTTGCCGCGAAATCCGCTCCTGGTGGCACCAAGGACCAAACCAAGTGGCCAACTGACGACAAGTCGATGTGCGATTGGCGTAACAAGCCCGAACTCGAAGTGAGTGAGACTGCAGGTCCAGGGGCCGTCCGTCCAAACATCCGACGGGTCTTCAAGATCGTGGGGGAGGGTGACGAACGTCACAAGACCCTAATTTGCCGGGAGATCGACACCAACCTCGACGGGATCAAAGACGTCGTGCGCACTTTCAACGCCAAGGGCGAAGCGATTCGCGAAGAGGCGGACACGAACTACGACGGGAAGATCGACGTGTGGCTGCAGTTCGGCAGCGGACGTGTGATCGAAGAAGACACCGACACTGTCGGCGACGGCAGACCCCACCTGTGGAAGGTCTACTCGAACGGCCAACTGTCGCGCATCAAGCGCGATACGCACGGGTCGGGCAAAGCAGACGTGTGGGAAATCTACACGAAGGGTCGCTTGGAACGAATGGGCGTCGACCAGAGCGGTGATGGTCGCGTCGACATTTGGGAACGCGACGGCATCTATCAAAAGCAACTCGAAGCGGAAGACGACAAGGTGCGCGCTGCGATGGCTGCAGACGCGGGCACTTCGTCCGACGCAAGCACGGACGCTGGCGATGGTGGCAAGCCGAAGCGCGCCGAAAACCGCTGACACCAAGCCGGTCGAAAAAGTCACACCAAGCGCGCTCGTGGCTCTTGTCATGCGACAACGACTCGTTCACCATCCGCGTCTTGCATGCGACGGCTCGAGAACGAAGACGAAGAGAAGTTCTGGGAGACGTGGGTCAAAGATGATCTGATCTTCTGCTACCGCTATGGCAAAATCGGGTCGAGCGGGCACCTCAAGATCAAGAAGTTCAAGACGCGCGCAGAGGCAGAAGCAGAGCTCGAAGAGAAGCTCGCCGAGAAGCTCGCCGAAGGCTTCGTTGAGGCTGGCGCCGAAGAAGAAGAGACCGAAGCGTCGGACGACGACAGCAAAGAGAAGTCCAGCGACGACGACGAAGAAGAGTCCGAAGACGAAGAAGAGTCTGAAGACGAAGCAGAGTCCGAAGACGAAGAAGAGTCTGAAGACGAAGGCGAAGCAAAGCCGGCGGCCAAAAAAGAATCTGAAGACGAAGAAGAGTCCGAAGACGAAGACTCCGAGGACGAAGACTCCGACGACGAGGAAGAGGAAGCGCCGAAGAAGGCGCCAGCGAAGAAGCCTGCCGCAAAACCAGCTGCTGCGGTCGCCAAGCCCGCTCCCGAGCCGCCGAAGCCGACGCTTCCTCCACGGATCCACGCTCGCGTGCCGACCAAGGACGATCTGGCAAAAGCCAAACGCGCCCTGGAGCTCGTCACCGTGAGCGCAGGTGGACGCACTTGGAAGGTCACGCGCGACGTGAGGGCTGCGGCACGAGCGCTCGAACGTTTGGGCGGAGTCGACCCACGAGACCACGCCGATCTCGGCAAAGCATTCGACGCCGTCATGTCACTCGTGATTGCGCCGAAGAAGTCGCTGCCATTGCATGCAGGATTGCGCTTGCTCTGGGAGGTAGACGCGGAGGTCGTCGGAAAAACCGTCGCGCGATGGCGCTCGAAGATGCCCGATTCGCCCGCTGCGGCCGCGGTCAACGTGCTCGCAGCGACATTCGAAGCCGTCGCCGACGCGGAGGTCGCGGTGCAGACATCTGCTGCGCTCGTCGATCGCAAGCTGCCCTCCGACGCGTTCGTTCGACGCTTCAAGAAGGTGCGGCCATTTCTGGAGGAGTCGTTGAAGAAGAAGGGCACGACTGTGGCGGCGTTTCTCACGTCGCTCCGTCCTGATACCGACTCGCTGCTGAAGGCCCGCCTCTCTGACGCAAAAGGGGTGAAGTCATGAGCGAGAAGCAGGCGATCGAACTCGCCGACTTGCAGCGACTCGCGGACGTCGACGCACCCGATCTGATCGAGGCCATTCAAGCGCTCGTGGATCAAGGCGAGCCCACGATCGACGATCCCCCCGACGACATGATCTACCTTGCGCGGCTGCGCGGATCGCTCCAGCAGGCCAGTCGTCAACGCGAGCGAAAGAAGCGCCAGACCGAGGCGCACGAAGCGTGGAAGCGTTACCTCGGACAACCTGATCGACTCATTGCTCCTCAAGTGAAGCTCGCTGAGCTCATCGTGTCGCTGTACGAAAAGCGCACCGGTCCAGCGCGACAGGCGTTGCTCCTGCTCGCGCGCGAGGCGTCCTTCGTCTACGGCGTTTGGGGCGGACTCAAGCGGGTGTACAAGCGCGCCGAAGCAGACCTCGACGCAGAGCTCTTCGGTGCTCTCGCGGCGCGCTTCGACGTAGAGGCCAGCGGGCAAGCACGTGGTCACGACACCGGTCGCGGCACGCTGATCTACTTGCAGCGACGCGCTTGGCGTTTCTTGCGGCAGCTAGGTCATGCAGTGCCTGAGCTTTATCCGCAGTTCGCCGTCGAGGTGATGCGCAACTATCCGGCTGACACCAGCAGCTATCAAGCGGATGTGGCCAGGCACATCGAACGCCACCACGCAAAAAAATGGGGGGCGCCACAAGACCTCGCGAAGAGCAAAAAATTTCGCGCTCCATATCTCGAGAGCTGGCAGGCCAGCGCAGATCCTCTCATGCTTCTGCTGGAGACTTGTCAGGCAGATCTGGCAGCGAGCTTTGCGATCACAGGCTTGCGCGAGCTGTTTCCTGAGGTGCTGCGAAAGGTCACGCCCGAGTGGTTGGGGCGGCTCGCGTATCGGCCGCTCGCATCGGCGCACGACTTTTTGGTCGAGACTCTCGAAGCGTCGCCCGACTTTCATCAAGGCAAACTCAAGAGCATTGGTCTGCACGAACCCGTGCTCAAGCTGCTCATCTCGCCCAGTGCGAAGGCGCGCAAGTACGCCATCGAGTATGCGCGAGGCCACGCCTCTGATCTCCCCATCGAACGGCTCGTCGACTGGATGAGCGAGGCGTCGTCGTATTCCGACACACTGAAGTTCATCGCGTCGCTGATCACCTCGCGTCCTCCACGCGACCTCGGCGTGACAATGCTCGGTCGCCTCGTAGGCTTCTCATCGACGGAGAAGTGGGCCTCGACTGCGCTCGAAAACGAATTCGACCGCAAAGAGCTGAGCGAGTCTTTCTTGGTCGACATGCTTTTTGCCGAAGACTCGGAGCGCAACGAGTGGGCGTCCAAGTACCTCGACAAGAAGTACAAGCACGGCGAACTCTCCATGGCCTTCTGGATGAAAATCCTCGACGACCCGCGCATGGAGGACGACGGCAACGACGTCTCCACGTTTGCGTTCGAGCACCTCGAGAAGTTCAAAGTGGGCGATGCTCCAGGCGATTGGATCTTGAAGTCGATCGCGCGCGACGACATCGGTTGGTCTGTCGGCGAGTGGCTCGAGGGAGCGGAGGCGCTCCCCAAAGGACTCGACTTGGAGCGCATTCGAGGCCTCGTTTTTGATCCGCAACGTAGAAGTGTGGCTTTCACACTATTGGGGAATCGCAAGCTCGTTTCCCCGGGCGAAGTCGGCCTCGGTTGGCTGCTAGCCCTCGCGCGCCGTGCCGATCCGCAGCTTCACGAGTGGGCTCACCGCTACCTCTTGCAGCACATGCGACCCGAGCATTTTGCCGAGGGAAAAGAGGACGCAGAAGCAGGCGTGACGAGACTCTTCGCGCTGGCGATGGGGTCGAAGGAGCCCGAGGCCGTGCGCGCGTTTGCGCAAACTTACTTGCGCTGCCACCACCCCAAGATCGGCAAAGAGCAGCCCGAGTCGAAGCAGTTCAACATCAAGAGCGGCATCGGACGCGACCAATACACCGAAGCGCGTGTGTGGCCCGCGCTCTGGGACACGCGCGCAGACGTCCGCCGTTTTGGGGTCACCATCACGCGCACGGAACTTCGCAAGTGGAAGGCGCAGCTGCGTGTCTACGAGCTCGCCGAGTCGAGCGCAAAAGAGGTTCGCAAGATCGCCTACGACGCGCTCTCTCAAGCGGGCGAAGATTACGCCGATCCAGAGCTTGCGTTGAAACCAGAGGAACTAGACGCCGCGCAGATTTTTTCGATGACCGAGAGTCGGACGAGATCGTCACGCGATGTGGCCATCGAGCTCATTCGCAAACACTACCAGCGCATCGGTGGCGCGGAGCGACTCGGTTGGTTGATGCAGAGCGCTGATCGCGAAGTCCGTTTTTTCGCTGTGCGTTTGTTGTGGGAGAAACATCGGCCGCGCGGCATTCCGACGCAATGGAAGCCGAGCAAGGGCAGCATCGAACACGCAGGCGCATTCAAAGATGCGGAGGCGCTGCGCGGTCTCTTGCGCCGA
>JAYVXK010000829.1:0-4527 GCA_043785265.1 Myxococcales bacterium
AAGAACTCGGCGCGCGTCGAGACTCCGCACTTTTGATAGATCCGAGTGATGTGCTGGCGAATCGTTTTGTCGCTGTTGTTTTCTAGACGCGCGATCTCACTGCTGGTCAGTCCCTTGAGCACATGTCGCGCGACGGCTGCTTCCTTGTCGGTGAGGCCTGCGTGAGCGAGCGCGCGGTCCACGTAGTGCGTGACGTCTCCGGGATCTTTGAGAACGCGATCGATGATGTCGAGCAGCTGTTGGGCGCGAAATGGTTTTTCGAGCAAGTACGAGGCGCCGCTGTTGAGCGCGCTCTTGACGCGCACCACGTCCGCGAACGCAGTGATGACGATGATGGGCGCACGCACACCACGCTTGCGCAACTCCGGAATCAGCCTCAACCCGCCGGATTCGTCGTCGCCGAGCACCACGTCAGTCACGACCACATCGACGAACTCACCACGCTCGAAGTGACTGATCGCTTGCGCAACAGACTCGGCAGAGATGCATGCACGTCCTGACTTTTCAATCGCGCGATGCAAACTCTCGCGTGCGTCGGCTTCGTCTTCGACGAGCAGAACCTGGTCGGTCACGTGATGTCCGAACCGTATACCGACAACTGGAGTACGAACGCTCCACGACCCTCTTCGTCGTATCGAACGTCACCATCCATGGCGCGCGCGAGCTTGCGTGAGATCGACAGTCCGAGTCCCATGCCGCCTTTCTTGTTGGATCGGAGAGGTTGAAACAACGCGGCTCGTTCGGATTCGCCGAGGCCGGGACCATCATCTTGCACGCGCACGAGCACGTGACCGTTGTGACGACCCACGTCGATGGCGATGGTCCCACGAGAGCCATGTGTGCGCATCGCGTCGAACGCGTTCTCGATCAGGTTCTCGAGAATGACGCGCACATAGGCCGCGTCGCAGGCCGCCGTCGGATCTCCGCGCGCTTCGACATTGAGCGCGATGCCTTCTTTTTGGGCGATCGGCGAGATCTCCGAAGCGACTTCGCGCGCGAGCGGACCCAGCGGCACCGGCCCAATCTCTGGCATGCCGCCCGAGAGACCGCGCAATTCAGCGAGACGCTCCGCGATGCGCTGCACATGCGTTCGCGATTTTTCGAGCAGACGCTCGCGCTCTTCGTCTCCCGATGCAGACGCGAGATCGTCGAGTAACAGACCGAGCGCGTGGAGCGGGTTCTTCACCTCGTGCAGCACTGCGGCGGCGAGCACCCACACCGCTTGGTCTCGTTCGACGTGGGCGAGGCGCGTGCGCAAGTCATCGGCGCGGCGTTTTTCGGCCTCGGCGAGCACGGCGCGCACTTGAATGTAGTGTGCAAGCACTCCCAAGAGCAGCCCGATGAACACGGGCAAAACGAGATCGAAAAACGTGTGCAGCGGCGCGAGCGACGAAGGCAACGTGCCGAACCCAGTGCGCAAATCGAAGAGGCGGTTGATGACCGAGTACACGAGACCCAGCGCGCCACCGGCCGCGACATGGAGCGCGCCACGGCGACTAGGGAGCTTGCGGTCGAGCAGAGTCACTCATCCAAGGATAGCGGACACGCAAATCGGCGTGCGTCCGACATTTGCCCGATACAGCGACAAGGGCCTTCACCCGTAGTCTGGTGTGGTGCGAAAGCCGTGCGCGATCGGTCTGCCGTTTTCGGTGCTCCTCGCTGTGCTCTTGGTGTCGACCGCTGCTCGTGCAGAAACGATCACACGAGATGTGGCCATTTCGCGCGGCGCCGAGCAAGGGCCGGGTGTTGCGATCGCGCGCGCACCTGGTGCTGCGTATGAAGACGCGCTCGATGCCTCGCACGCTTTTCTGGTGCATTCACCGCGCGTGATCGCGGCGGGCGGACAACGTTTTTCGAACGGCAGTCTTGGTTTTGAAGCGAGTGTGAGTCTCATCCAAGACATTCCGCTGGCGAGTGTGGGCGGCCGTCGAGAAGAGTCTGCCCACGCGTTGCTGGCGGGATCGCGTGCGGATGTGACTCGCGCTCGCCTCGACGCAGCAGCTCATGCCGCCATGGCATGGGCAACCGCGCGCGAATCCGAAGAGGTGCTCGCGTTGCGCAAATCCGCCAAGACTCAGGCTGATGAACTGTTGCGATTGGCGCACGCGCGCGTGGTCGCGGGCACGGGCATGCCGTCGGACGTAGCGATCGCTCAGGGAGAGGTGGCGCTCGCAGAGGCAGGTGAACTCGACGCAGAAGGCTTGCTCACCGAGGCGCTCAACGCATTTCGTTTCTCGCTCGGAGAGGCGACGGCCGCTGAGATCGATCCTGATGGATCGCTCGCGAGTCCGAAGGATCCGCCGTTCGATGAAGCGACCGCGCTCCGTCTCGCGCTCTCGAATTCACCGTCGCTCGTGATCGCTGCGTCGCGGCGCGATCTCGCCAAGAGCGATGCGGCTCTCGCGCATGCGGTGCTTGCGCCAACGATTGGCATTGGAGGTTCGTACACGCACGAAGGCATGGGCGACCAAGTCTGGACGGCGATCGTCACCTTTCCGCTGCCCTTCGCGAGACCTGGCGCGTACGAATCGGCCCGTCAAATGGGCACTGCGTATGCGGCAGACCGAGAACTCGATCTTGCGCGCGCCGACCTTGCGCGGGCGATCGCGCTCGCGGCTCACGAGTGTCACCACATGCGCGAGGCGGCAACCGCGATTGAGAGAGCCATCGCTCCACTCGAAGAAGCCGTGCGCTTGGCCCGCGCTCAACTCGAGGCAGGCACGAGCGATGCGACGACCCTGGTGTTCGCGCGACAACGATTGCTCGTGACCAAGGAGCGAACGACACGCGCAGCGGCTGACGTCGTGCGCGCAGACATTCACCTCGAACAACTTGCAGGCACCCTGCTTGGAGCAACACCGTGAATCGCCTGCGGTGCGCGCTGATGCTCGCCATGCTGGTGGGGTGCAAGTCCTCGAGCAGTGCGAGTCCGTCGCCACCGCCACCGGCGTCGGTGAGAGCGGATGCTCCGCGCACAGTGCATGTCGATCCAACTCTGATCGCAGATGGGCGCGTCCAGACTGCGGTCGCGCAAGTCCGGCCACCGCAATCCGCGGCTTGGATTCCGGGCGAAATCGTACCGAACGAGCGCGGTGAAGCCGACATCACTGCGCTCTCGTCAGGTCGGGTGGCTTCGCTCGATGTGGCGTTGGGAGACACGGTCAAGCGCGGCCAGGTGGTGCTCACGCTCGACTCGCCCGACGTTGGCCGAGCGGCCGCCGAGGTGTTGCGTGCAAAGAGTCGCGCAGCTCTCGCGCAACACGCCCTCAGCAGGCAACTCGATCTCGAATCTCAACAGGCGACGAGCAAGGCCGCCGTCGACGAAGCCCGAGCGGAAGACGCAGCTGCGCGAGCGGACGTCATGGCTGCACGCACGCTGCTCGCGAGTCTCGGCGGCGGCGAAGCCAGAGACTCCGATGCTTCTTCGCAGATTGCGCCGACGCGCGTCGCGCTGCGATCTCCCATCGATGGAGTGGTGACCAAGCGAAGCGTCTCTCTCGGCGCGCCGGTCGGCACCGACAAAGCGCTGATGCATGTCGTGGCCAAAGACTCGCGCGTGCTGCTCGCGAAACTGCCTGAAACACTGGACGCGCAGGCGATCAGCGGAACCCGCGTGCGCGTGCGGCCGCGCATGACATCGACCGATGCGGCCAAAGAATGTGGCGCAGTGATCCTCGCAAACATCGGTGTGGTGGACGAGACGCGATCGATTCCTTTGCGCGTCGGACTCGACGACACATGCGAGTCGTACGCGGCAGGTCGATACGTCGAAGTCGCCATTCCCACACGAACACCCGTCGATGCAGGCGCGATGCTCCTCGTGCCGATCGGCGCAGTGACGGACGTACGCGGTGTCCCGACGATCTTCATCGCAGATGCGACGCTGGGATTTTTTACGGCGCGAGCCGTACGCGTGGGCGCGGCGATGGGCGCTGACATCGCGATCGAATCTGGACTCGAGATCGGCGAGCGCGTGGTCGTCGAGGGCACGGTGCTGCTCAAGGGCGAACTCTTGAAGAACGAACTCCAGTGATCGCGCTACTCGTCGAATGGTCGACCAAGAATCGACTGATTGTGGCGGTTCTCGTGCTCATTTTTGCGGCAATCGGCGTGCGTGGCTATCTGACGCTTCCTGTTGATGCAGTGCCGGACGTCAGCAATGTGCAAGTGCAAGTGCTGACCAACGCGCCAGGATTGTCACCTCTCGAGATGGAGCAACTCGTCACGCGGCCGATCGAGTTATCGATGGCGGGCATGCCCGGCACGAACTTGATTCGCTCGATCTCGCGTGCCGGGGTGAGCGCCGTGACCATCGTATTCGACGACTCGGTCGATCTCATGAACGCGCGCGAGCTCGTTGCGCAGCGACTGCCGCAGGCACGCGAATCGATCTCTGCGTCGGCGAGACGTCCCGAAATGGGACCACTGTCGACCGGCTTGGGAGAGGTCTATCACTTCACGGTCACGTGGCCTGGCCACGACGCGCGAGAGATTCGCACGCTGCTCGATTGGGACATCGCGTACTCG
>JAYVXK010000830.1:0-4525 GCA_043785265.1 Myxococcales bacterium
CGACGGACTGCACACGTGACAACGCAACGGATGGCAGCAGCAGTTGCGCATTGTCCTGGAGCACATTGACGGGCATCGGCGTAAATCCGCTGCCCTTGAGAGTGACCTTGGTGGTCAGTTGCGCGACGCACACCAGATCCGGCGACACAGGAGGACTCGCGGCGACAGGTGGACTGTCGACCTCTGCGCGGCAGCCAGCCGACATCACGACGGCGAGACCGGTGCTGGCCAGCAAAGAGACGAGGTAGTTCCGGAAGGTCATGAAGTTCTCCATAGGAAGGTCATAGCGAGACTGGGGAGAAGCGCGTCGGCGCCTCAGTTCGAGTGCTGTGGACAGGAAGACCAATCGCCGTTGGAAGATTGCTTACTGCTTACGTCGTCGCCTGCGTATCAGTGCAACAGTGGCGAGAGCCACGACCGACAAGCCTGTGGGAAGGGCGCCCCCGCTGCCACCGAGGAGCGTGCAGCCGCAGCCACTGTCATCGCCGGCGAACGAGTTCACGAGGCCGCCGTCGGTGCCATTGCCGATGCCCGAGTCGACGCCTGGGTTGATTCCACCACCATCATTGAAAACACCCCCGTCGCCGAGACCGACACATAGTCCGCTCGACAGATCACATGCCGCGCCCGACGGACACGGATTCACCAGGCACACCGGCACGCAATACCCCTTGGTGCAGACCTCGCTCTGGGGGCATGGGAACTCGCCGTTGCTGCACGGACCCGCGCAAAAGTTGTCGGGGCCCACACATACGGACGCGTCTGGGCAGTCGCATCCGGCGTCGCCATTGGGAGGAGGCAGACCTGCGTCGGTGTATCCTCCGCCGCCGTCGGGAACGATCGGAACACCGCTGTCGCTGCTGCTTCCACCATCGCTGCTGCTTCCACCATCGGAAGAACCACCGTCAGGCGGGGCCTGCGTGGGAATACAGGTGCACGTGCCATCGCAAGACACCCAGCCAACTTGCGGACACGAATTGGCCTTGTTGCCGCACTGGGGCGCGTAGCCTTGCGAGCACCCATTGGAGTGAGTGCACTGCCCAGGAAAACTGTGGCACCCGCTGTTGCACATGCAAGTGCCAGGACCTGCCCAGGCCTCTGACGTGAGCGCGAGCGTCGACGAAAGCAACGCGAGCGCGAAGACGACGATCTTCATGTTGTGAGTACCTGTCATTGATAGATGAGGTTGAATGGGATCGACGCGACCACGGCCGGGTTGGTCGTGTCGGTCGCTGTGACGATGAACTTCCACTTGCCAATGGACTTTGGCAGCGTGCACAGCGCGCCAACGTTGCCGTTACCGAGGTCGACGGTCTGGACGAACGGATTGGCGTACACCACGAACGTTTTCTGCTGCGTTAGTGCGAGATTGTTGGTCGCGATGTTGAGGTAGTCGAACCTGACCGACTGCATCGGCGCGCCGAAGATGACCTGGGCGGAGTAGTTGTAAGTGCTGGTCGTCTTGCAGTTGATGGTCGCGCCTGACAGTGGAGTGAGAATGGTGATGACAGGAGCGGCGAGACTGCCAGCATCCTGTCCCGCATCCAGCACCCCAGAGTCTGGGAGGACTGCGCCATCGGTTCCTGCTTCGCTTCCACTGTCGTTGACACTCGTATCCGTGCCGCTGGAGTCCGCGATGCTTCCCCCGTCCGGATGGGCGTCGCCGCCCGATCCATCGTGCCCAGACCCCTGGTCCGGGATGTCGCCGTCTTGACCAGGAGGAGGAATGTTCGTGTCGTCGCCGCCGCAGCCAACGACAATCGCGATCATGATCAACGTCGGTGCGCTCAGCGCCGTCCACTTCCACTTAGTCATTTTAGTCATTCGCGTGGCCTCCAAAGCAACTTGTTCGCGGAGAATCACTGTCAGCCGCCGCCGGCGAAACGAGTCATCCAGTGAACTTGCAGCAATTGGTCCCAACGTAATTTGCTTGTTTGGACAGAATCGAGGCTCCAAAAACACGCGTTTCTCTCGCACAGCCGCTCCGCAGCGGTCACACGCGCGACCAGCGTTGGTCGCTCGAGTTGTCACCTATAGAGGTTCCCCCAGCGCCAGTTGGGCTAGGCAAACTCTGCGGACCCAGCACCATTTTTCAGGACTGCGTTCGAGGAATGCCGTCGCGAAAGTTTCGAAGTCGGCCCAAGCACGCGAATCCGGGAAGTGATGGCATACGCCCTGCGCCATCAGTTAGAAGGCATAGGCGAGCGCGAAACGTCCGACGAGTTGAGGGGAAGTTTTGGAGAGGCCCGCTGCCGGACCGACTCCGATCGTGAGCCGATCGTGGAGCAGCGCGAACGACGCTGAAGGGCCCAAAAAATGCCGCATTCCGCCTTCTGCCTCTGACGGGTCACGCGCGGCTTCGAGGTCTTGTGCGACATACTCCACACCGAGTCGCACGATCGAAGAGAGCCTGATGTTGGCTCCCACCATGACCATCACATCGACCGCGTCTCGTCCGTCCGCGAACACATGCTGAGCGTGAAACGTCGTCGCGAGTCGCACGCGATCGATGTCCTGAGAAAGCGCCAGTCGACCCCACGCGCCATTGCCGCCGTAGAGTTCTTTGACGTACCCACCGCTCGCCACGGCATGCGTGGTCGTCCAGGAGGTTGGCAAGAGCGAGAGGCGAACCCCAGCCATCGCACCGAAGGTGTCGAACCTTCCACCCTCGAACGCCGACGCTTCGACCGAGAGACGTTGCGAGACGAGTCCTACTTCGGCGCCGATCTGGATCGAACCCCCAGGCATCGCGACATTCGACGCGAACCCGCGCGCCGCGTTGGTGCTTGCGTAGGTCGCATCCGAGATGCCGACCACTTTCAACGAAGAAGGCAGACGCGGCTCCTCGTTCCACAGGAAGGTGCGAGGAGGCGGCGCGGGATCGCCAGTCGGTTCGGGTTTGACGGCGTCTGGTTCGTCGGCCAAGGCGACTGTGGGCATGATGCTCCATGCCACTGCCAGCGCTACGAAGGGCAAACGCATCCGCACACCTGCTGCACGGATCGCGCCTGCGATCGCGTCGTCAAAAGCTCGCACGATGTGCCCATCACGAGCGGACCCCAAACAGACCACGTGAACCTCCTCTTGTTCTGTGTCGAGCCTACCTGGTCTTGTCATCACGTGCTCTCCCCCATACCGTGCTCCGCATGACGAGGGAAGAGCGACAGGTCTTCGCTGCTGCTGCTGCGGTCTTCATCGCTTGTGTGGCGTGCAAGGGAAGTCGACGGAGTGGACCGGCCATGGCCACATCGACAGTTCCTGCCACAGTGGCGTCATCGACGACTCCGCTGTTGGTCTACGACGATCTGAAGGAGGCGCTCGACTGCAGCCCGTCGTCGACTGATCCGCTCCGAGCCTGGTGCCCAGTCACCCTGTGGTCGGGGGCCGGCTTTGCGTTTCCTTCCGCGCCGACGACCTATGTTGGGATCACGATCGCCGTGAAGACGGGCACGAGCGCGCGAACCGCGATCCTCAATGACGCCACGGTGTGCGCGCTATCCGTCGGAAGTGGCCACATCAGACTGACCACGATCACTCCGGACAACGACAACGAAAAAAAGACACTCGCGACGACCGCAGTGGCGATCGCGGACGTGCTCAGGGACGGGACGAAGGGGAGCATTCACGTCGGCGCAGACCTCGCAGGGTTCCTCAGCGGGTTAAAAACAGACCTCGTTACGAAGGGGCCGTCTACCTCCGTGTCGGTGGGAAAGCCTGCAACCTATATGGCGACCTTCCCAGCAGAGGTCGTGCTCGTCCATGGAACCATCGATGCCTATGTCGTGCTAGAACACGTGAACGACGGCGTCTGGATGAACGTGTTCCCCGTCCGTCCCTACGCGCCTTAGCGATCGATCAATAGGTCTGGCAGGGACCGCCACTCTGGGTCTGGGTACGCTGGGTCATCGTGGGAAGACTCAAGGGCTGTTGGTTGAAGTCGAACACCTGGGTCATGTCTGCTGCATTCCGGTCGCGATCGGTGAGCGCAGGAAGGTCGAAGTCGGTCTCGATGAACTTCAAGATGCTCGAGAACTCGGCTCGGGTGCTGTCGATCATGTGTGGACGCGCGTAGGGTGAAATGACCAGCAAGGGGACACGGAAGCCCAGCCCATACTTGTCGACCTGAGAGGGCGCGACATGGTCGTAGAACCCGCCGAAGTCATCCCATGTGATGAAGACGGCTGTGTCCTTCCAGTCTGGGCCCGAAGCGAGTGCCTGCAACAGACTCACAGTCCAGTTTTCTCCGGTGCACACACTCGCGCTCGGATGTTCGCTGACGGGCGAAGGCGTCGTCACCCAACTCACACTGGGCAATGTGCCAGCCTTTGCGTCGTTGACGAATTCATCGACATGCACCACGTGCGCTTGCCACTCTGCGCTGTCTCGAATGTGACGAATGGCGTCGTACATGGTCCAGATGTAACCGCCAGAGCCCTGAAATCCGCCGTCGTACGTGCCGCTACCTGGTGCATAGAGCTTCCAGCTGACTTGCGCGTCGCTCAGTTCGTCTCCCAGTGTTGGGAAG
>JAYVXK010000831.1:0-4523 GCA_043785265.1 Myxococcales bacterium
CCCAGACTTCTTGAAGCCAGCGGCGCACATCCAGATCAAACGCAAGTCGGAGATGTTCGCGTGGGTCGAAAAGAAAGAGACACACGATCGCCAAAACACAGGCGGCTCGACCGACACGATCACGACCTACACGTACGAAGAAAAGTGGACGGACGATCCGCAAAATTCGAACGGGTTCGCCGAGTCCGAGGGTCACGAGAACCCTGAATTTCCTGTCGATTCAGAAGATTTTTTTGCGAAGACCGCCAAGGTCGGCGTGTTCATCATCATGCCCAAAGACATCGAGTTGCCAGACGCAAAGCCTCTCGCGATCGATGACAACATGCTCGTGTCGTTCGCTCCTCCGCCAACACCTTCGGCCACGACGACCACAACGACCAAAGGCGCGCCCACGGCCAAGCCCCACGCGTCTGCATCGGCGCCTCACGCTTCTGCGTCTGTCTCTGCAACGCCTTCGGCAAAGCCACACGCGTCGGCCGTCACCTCTGCCAAACCAAAAGCATCTGCGGGCTCACCTGCAGCATCGGGGAGCGCAGCCAAGGCCGACGAGAACAACAACGACGTGCAGCACTCGCACGTGCCTATCGCGACGTTGCATCCGCATCGCGACGGTGCGTTCGTCTACATGGGCGAAGGGTCCTCGACGACGCCGGTTCTTGGTGATGTGCGCGTGTCGTTTCAGGTCGTAGATCCAACCCCAGGACCGGTCACGCTGTACGGCATTCGCGCGGCCAATGGCGTCACGCCATGGGTCGAACCAGGCGATGTGCTGTTGCCTGCAAAACTCTATCGCGTCGTGCCAGGCACACACGAAGAAGCCATCAAGCTGATGCATGGTGAGTACGAGACGCTGACGTGGGTTCTGCGCGTCGTTGGCTTCGTGCTCATGTGGTTTGGTTTGGCGCTCTTCGTGTCGCCGATCAATGCGGTGCTTTCGATCGTGCCCTTCATTGGTCAAGCGGGGCGACTCCTCACGAGCATCGTGATGTTCCCGATCGCGTTGGCTCTGACGAGTCTCACGATCGCGATCGCGATCGTCGCGCACCATCCGCTCATGCTGCTCGTACCTTTCGCGGTGTTGATTTTGGTGTTCGTGCTGGTGCGCGTAACCAGCAAAAAACAGCCTCCGCAGATGCAACCGATGCAGCAACAAATGTATGCGCCGGGTTATGGTCCTCAGGGCGGCGCGCCGCCTGGCTATGGGCAACCAGGGCCTGGTGGATACGGACAACAAGGTGGTGGTTACGGTCCGCCTCCTCAAGGTGGATACGGTCCTCAAGGTGGTGGTGGTTACGGTCCGCCTCCTCAAGGTGGTGGTGGTTACGGTCCGCCTCCTCAAGGTGGGTATGGTCCTCAAGGCGGTGGCGGTCCACCTCCACAAGGTGGCGGCTACTGATCTACACTAACGAAGATTTGGTGCTAGATACCCGCTCCGACTGATGGAGCACGACGAGCCTGCGGCGACGAGTTTGCGGCCTCCTGCGGCTGCGATGCCACACCATGGCGGACCACTGCCCGACGCGAGTTACGACGTCGCAGTGATCGGCGGCGGCGTGAACGGCACGGGCACCGCGCGCGATCTCGCGCTGCGCGGCGTGAAGGTCGTGCTGTTCGAGCGCAATGACTTTGCGTTTGGTGCGAGCGGCAACTCGAGCGGCATGATTCACGGCGGGCCGCGCTACATGCAAAAAAATCCGAGCGTCACGGAGAGCTCGTGCCGCGACTCTGGCTACATCCAGCACATCGCGCCGTTCTTGCTTCATCGCATCCCCTTCCTTTTGCCGATCAAGTCCGGCCCAAAAGGGCGCGTGATGCTCGAGCTCATCGACGCCTATTTTCGCGCCTACGACGACTACCAACCTCTCAAGCGCGGCGAACTCCACACCAGACTCGACCAGAGCGATCTGCAGCGTTTGGAGCCTGGAATCGTGGGCTCCTATGTGGGCGGCATCACGTTCGACGAGTGGGGCATCGATGGCGCGCGGCTCTGCATCTTGAATGCGGTGGATGCCGAAGAGCACGGCGCACGCCTCTACAATCACACGTCGGTCGAATCGATCGCCAACATCGACGACGGCTATGTGCTCACTGCAAAAGACTCTCTGACGGGCGCGCGGATCCAAGTGCGCGCCACGCATGTGGTCAACGCGACAGGAGCGTGGGCGCCGATCACCGCCGCGCTCGGCAAGCTGCCTTCGGTGCGTGTGCGCGTGCGACCGGGCAAAGGCATTCACGTCACGTACGACAGGCGCCTGTCGAACTACGCGATCGTCGCCGAAGCGATCGACGGCCGCGAAGTGTTCCTCATGCCTTGGCAAAACTTGAGTGTGATCGGCACGACCGACGACGACTACTACGGCGACCTCGATTGCCTGCGCTCGACGAGCGAAGAAGTGCGCTACCTCGTGCAAGCGGTGGCCAGGGTTTTTCCGGCGATTCGGCAGGCGCGCGCGATCGGTACCTATGCGGGCGTGCGCCCCACGATCTACGAGTTTGGACCCACCGAGGACGCGCTCAGTCGCGAGCATGCGATCATCGATCACGAAGCAGACGGCGCAAAGAACGTCCACTCCATGATCGGCGGCAAGCTCGCTAGTTATCGCGCTTTCTCGCAAGAAATGGCCGACATTCTCGCGGCCACACTCGCGCCGGGAGTCGAATGTTCTTCGCACATCAAGCCGCTGCCTGGCGGTGACCAAGTGCCGGACGCGATCGAACTCGCAGAACAGCATGGCATCACACCGGTCGCGGCGCGCAGACTCGTCTTCCGACACGGCTCGCGGAGTCTTCGTGTGTTGCAACGCCTCGATCGCGAGCCAAAAGAGCGAGAGGTCGTGTGCGCGTGCGAGCCCGTGCTCGGCGCCGAGGTGCGCTATGCGATTCGTCACGAGATGGCGCGCACCGTAGACGACGTCAGTCGGCGCACGCGACTGGGACTCGGAGCGTGTGGCGGCATGCGGTGCGCGGCGCGCTGCGGTCAAATCATCGCCGATGAACTCGGACTCGCGCCGCGTGTAGGCCGCGAGCATGCACGCGACTTTCTCGAGAAACAAACTCAGCTGCGTGTGGTGGCGATGGGACCCGAGCAGGCCCGACAAGAGTCGCTGTTGCTCGCGCAGGTGCGCTCCACACTCGGCCTGGAGCACGAGCGCGAGGACGGCACGTCGGCGTCCGAGGCGCGTGGTCAACACCAGGACGAGTCGTGAGTCGCGTCGTCGTGATCGGCAGTGGCGTCGCAGGCACTGCCGCAGCGCTCACAGCGAGAGCCAAAGGTGCCGACGTGACGCTCGTCCGCGGCTCCACCGGAGCGACGTCTCTTGGAGTTGGCGCCTACGACCTCAGTCCATGGGAAGACGCGAGTCGCTCTGCGCCGCTCGACGCCTCGATCACCAACATTCTGGCTGAAATTGGGGCGATCGCGACACCCGCAGAGGCGCTGCTGGCGTCGTCTTCAGGCATCGTGCGTCGCGCGCGTGCACATGATGCAGCTCTCCTCGATCTCGCAAAGCTGCCAGCGGGTCGCGTGCTCGTGGTCGACGCCGAGTTCACCGGCTGGGATGCGAGCGCTCTCGCGCGCGGCTGGAACGCGTGCACCCCTGCACGGGAGCGCCATCTCTCCTTCGAGGTCGTGAGCGGCGCTTTCTCCAAGCACACAGACGAACGCGCGATGACCTTCGCTGAACTGGCAGCGCGTCACGATGACGATGCGCGTCTCTCGTGGCTCGGCGCCGCGCTCGCCGAAGCACTCGCCCGCGCCGGCGAAGCGACGGCGATCATCTTGCCTCCCATTCTTGGAGCGGATCGATCGCGCGCGGCCGATCTCTCCAAGAGGCTCGGCAAGCCTTGCGGAGAAGCGATTGCGCCTTTCTCGAGTCCGAGCGGCAGACGCTTCGAAGCGGCGCGTGATCGTGCACTGTCGCGCGCGGCGGTCACGACGATCACTGGCTGGTGCACGCGCATCGCCCATGATCAGGTCGCCACCGTCGAACTCGAAGAAGGCGACGCGCTCGAAGCCGACGCTGTGATTCTCGCAACTGGTGGCTTGCTCGGAGGAGGCATCGTCTACACGCCCTCTGATTCGATCCTCGCGACCGCCGTGCCACCTTACCCACGCCGCGTGTTTGCATGCAGTGTCGATGCGCCAGTGGTCATCGGTCACGATGGCAAAGAGATGCTCATTTTAGGCTCGATGTTTGGTTTGTCCGCCGAGCAGTCTGCATGGCCATTCGTGCGTGACCCGTTGATGGAGCGCATCGGAGTCATCACGGAGGGCTCGCGAGCGAGCGAAGGAATTTATGCTGCAGGCGATGTCGTGGCAGACCGCCCGCGAAATTGGCTAGCCGCACTCATGAGTGGCGTGCGCGCGGCAAACGCAGCAACCGGCAATCTTTAGTTATCTGCTGTTAGCTGTGGCGTTGCGCGGCGGGGGTCACAGTCGAATGGGAAGGTTCGAGGCTGCGCGCTGCGTGGTGACCGAGGTGTGACCTGCTGCATGCTGCAGAGGACAGAGCGCAAATCGCGAC
>JAYVXK010000832.1:0-4510 GCA_043785265.1 Myxococcales bacterium
CCAGGCGTCCCCGCGGTCACGACATAAAGATTCGACTCCACAGGAGTCTTGGCAGACGCGGCCAACGCAGACACGACATAACTCTGTGCCTTACCCGCGCTCGTGACCCATGACTTCTTCGCCGAGATGCGCGCGCCACCTGTGCGTGCTTCGACCTTGGAGACGGGCGCCCAGAAGTGACTGCGTGAGCCCGCTTCGCTGAATGCGAGTGTCGACAGGTGTTTTCCGGCGACGACCTCCGCAAGGATTTTGTCACGCAGCGCGCTCTTGCGACCCTGCACGATGCAGTGCGTTCCGAGCACGTGCATCATGTAAACCATCCCGAGTGATGCGTCGGCTTGCGCGAGGGTGGCGAGCACCGCCGCGAACGACTTGGGTCCGAGTCCAGCGCCACCCGCCTCTTTGGGAACCATCAGACTCATGAGGCCGGCTTTGCCGAGAGCCTCGACGCCGTCATCACAAAAGCTGCCCGCCCGATCATGTTCGGCCGCTTTGGGGGCAACGAGTGCGGCTACCGATGTGGCTTTTTCCGTGGCGTTCGTGTGGTCCATGAGTTCTCCCTTTTCACGCAAGAGCGCGAGCCTACGCCCTACGCGCGATCCTCGCTTCGGGTTTCGCGCGCAACGCAATTTCTCCAAACTTCATTGCACGATTTGTGTCCCTCGTGGCAAGGCGCTTTCCCGAATTTCACTGCAAGGCGAGGCAACGTGGCATCGTACGGCGCGATGGAGTCGCACTGGGGTCCGCGTCCGCTCGTGCGCGCTCTCGCTCTGCTCGCAGGCGCCGTCGCGGTTTGGCATCTCGCCACGCTTTTGAATGTCGTCGGTTCACGGTTGCGGTTCGCGCACGACATCGATTGGCTGGAGGGAGGAGAGATCTATCACGCGTTTCGCTTCGCACGTGGTGAGGCGATTTATCGTCCACCCTCTGACGGGTTCATTCCGTATCCCTATCCGCCCGTCTACTTCGTTCTTCTGGCGGGCATCGGCCAGATCGCTGGCATCGACTATGGGTCCGCGCGCGCACTCTCGGCCTTCGCCCTCTTGGTCATCATCGTCGTCATGGCCGCAGAGATGCGCGCGCACGTCGGGGCCGGGCGTGCAGGGGCACTTGCTGCATTGCTCGGGGCGGCCGGGGTCGCCTGCACCTATCCCGATGTTGTCGGATTCTACGACTTGGCACGCGTCGACACGTTGGCTTTCGCTTTCGTCGTCGCGTCCACCTTCGCGATCCTGAGGAAGCGCGTGGTGTGGGCTGCCTTGGGCGCCACGTGCGCGGTCTATACCAAGCAGACGATGGTGTTTCCGGTCGTCGCTCTCATGGTGTTGATGTTCGTCCAGGGCGACCGCAAGTCGTTCTTTCGATTCACGCTCGTCGCGGGGACTCTCTCGCTCGCGGCGCTCGGCATTCTCCAATGGAGGACCGGCGGCACGTTCTTGATGTGGATGCTCGACACGCGTCATCACAACGTCGAGCCGAGGCGACTCGGTGTCGCAGCGAGAGAGTTGATGCTCTCGGCGCCATGGCTCGCCGTTCCACTCGTCGCGCTCTGGAGACGGCCTATTTCTGCCAGAACGGCCACCTGGCTCGCGGTGCTTTGCGGCTCACTCGTCGCGTCGATCTTGCCGTACATCAAGGCCGGCGGGTTTGCGAACAACTTCATTCCTATCCTCGCCATCGCGGCTCCCACGGCATGGATGGTCCTCTTGGACCTCACGCGCGCGTCGAAGTGGCCATGGCATTCAGCAGTGCTCGCCGCCGCAGGCTTTGCGCTACTCGGCAAAGTGTACGACGCTGATCCCTATCGACCCAACCGAGACGCTGTCGCGAGAGCCAACGATCTCAGTGTCGAAATCCGCGCACTCACAGGAGACGTCCTCTGTCCACTGCACCCCTTCGTCGTCACTCGAAGCGGACATCCCGAAGAACAGTTGGGATGGCTCAATCACATCGATGCAGTCGGCGGGAAGACGGGTGTGGCCCTCGACGACTACATGAGAGTTTTGCTCCAAAGACGCCCCGAGTACGTGCTGCTCGACGACGAGGACATCGAAAGCCCGATCGCTCGCGGTATCGCCGCGGACTACGTGTTCTTGCGGGAGCTGCGCGGACCAAAAGCTGGATCCGTCACGGGCATGGACACCGTCCCCACCAAGTTGTATCGACATCGCTGACAGGCTTGCCGGTGCCACACCAACTTCCCTTCCTGACCATCATGGCGAAGGCTCCGCGCCTTGGCACGGTCAAGACGCGCCTCGCAGACGCGCTCGACGAAGCATCGCGCCTCGAACTGTACCGAGCATTTCTTCTCGACAAGATCGATCAAGCACTCGTTGTGACTGGAGTGACGAAGCGCCTGGCGTTTGCTCCAGCGGACGCAGAGGACGAGATGCGAGCCTTGGTGCGTGGACTGATCGAGGTTCATCCCCAACGGGGTGACGGACTCGGAGAGCGTCTGGCAAACGTCGCGCGTGACGCGTTCGCCGCTGGTGCACCTGCAGTGTTGCTGATCGACAGCGACACTCCCACGCTCCCTGTTTCCCTGCTAAAAGAGGCTGCGATTGTCATCCTCTCGCCTGACGTCGACGTGGTCGTTGGCCCTGCAACGGATGGCGGCTACTACCTCATCGGCCTCAAGTCGCTCCATCTGGAGTTGTTCACCGGCATCGCGTGGAGTACCTCGCAGGTGCTCGTACAAACGATCGCCGCATGTGCAAACAAGGGCCTCCGCATGCATTTGCTCGAAACCTGGTATGACGTCGACACGCCGGACGACCTCGAGCGCCTCACGACTGATCTCGACTCTCTCTCCACTTCAGTGCCAGGATATCCACTTCGCACGGCGACGTGGATCAAGCGACGCAAGCCATGACGGACGCCAACTTGTTATCTCGACTGATTGAGAACCGAGGCATGAGCGCGCATCGATCGCATCGCGCGATGGCAGCTCTGCGGCCAAGCCGCCGCGTGGTCAACACCAGATGGGTGACTCTCGTCTTCGCGTTCTTGTTGCTCACGCTCTTCGAGCGCAGCGCACAGGCGTTTCCGTGGATGATTCGTCACGACTACAAAGTCTGTAACACTTGTCACGCAGACCCATCAGGCGGTGGCTTGCTCACTCTGTATGGGCGCGGCATGGAGGAGACTCTCGTCCGCTCCTACTTCGGCAAGCACACTGGCGAAGAGGACCCTGGCAAGGTCGGCAACTTCATGTTCGGGGCGGTCAATCTGCCTGACTGGCTGTTGCTACAAGCCGACGGTCGCGCGCTCAACGTGTTGCAGCTCCAGCCTCGCACCAAGAGTCCCTACACTTTTTGGCTGATGCAGGCCGACGTCGCTGGACAAGTCACCTTTGGTCGCTTTCGCGCGAACGCCGACATCGGACTTGGCGCACCCGGCAGCGCGCTGAGTGCTTCGGTGACCCGCGGCGATTATCGGTTCATCGCGCGACAGTTTTGGCTGGGCTTGGACTTGGGCGCCGACAATCAGTTCTTGCTTCGTGCCGGTCGCATCAACGTGCCCTTTGGTCTGCGAATGATCGAACACACGGCTTATGTCAGAACCGCGACTCGTACCGACATCAACGGTTCCCAAGAATATGGCGTGACCCTCGCCTACTCGGGCGAAAAACTCCGCGGCGAGGTCATGGCGATCGCGGGCAACTTTCAAGTTCGCCCGGACGACTATCGCCAGCGTGGCTACGCCGCATACTTGGAATATGCAGTGGGTGATCGCGTCACTGTCGGCGGCACGAGTCTCATCACCCACGCGGACAACGACGCACAACTCGCTACGGCGCTATGGCGTCAAGCTCATGGCCTCTTCGCTCGTTGGGCGCCGGTCAAGTCCGTGGCGGTGATGGCCGAGTCCGACCTCTTGCTCTTCTCTCAACCACCCGCCAATGCCAATGCTGCCGCGCGCAACAATTTTGGCAACGCGAGTGTCCTCCAGGTCGACTTGGAACCCTGGCAGGGTCTGCACATCATCCCCATGGGGGAGGTCTATTACAATCAAGCCACGCACCCTGGCGTGAGTGTGTCTGCCTGGTTGGGCATGGCGTGGTTCTTCGCTCCTCACGTCGATGCGCGCGTCGACTTCATCGTCAAAGACAACATCGTCAAAGACGGCAGCAGTGTCTCTTCAACGCTGTTAGGTCAGCTCCACTTCGTGCTGTGATGAAGACCCTAACCCTAACCTTTAGCCTCGCGGCGTTCTTGGTGTCCGCACAGGCTCTCGCCACGCCAAGTTTCCCCGCCGAGATCGTGAAGGACCTGGCGATCACCTGCAGACCACCGCAGCCGGCTGGCCCTGATCCCGACGCGCCCGATTGCACGCTTTGTCATTCGTCCTCTACTGGCGGCAAACCGCCCACGCAGCCATTTGGAATCAGCCTCGTGAAGTTTGGACTCGTCCCCAACGACACGGCGTCATTGCAGACCGCTCTGCGTGCGATGGACGCCGCGAAGACGGACAGCAACAACAACGGCATCAGCGACATCGACGAGCTCAA
>JAYVXK010000833.1:0-4506 GCA_043785265.1 Myxococcales bacterium
TCGAGTGCGGCATCAGTTTGGACGGCTTCAGCGATCTGAAAGACCTCGACATCATCGAGTCGATCGAGATCGAAGAAGTGAAGCAGAAGCTCTAGGCGCCCAAACATGGCTGAAATCAAGCGTGCCGTGCGTGTTGCGGCGCGTGTCCAAGAAGAGCTTGCGCGGATGTTGACGCGCGACGTGAAGGACCCGCGCGCTCGCGGCGTCGTGATCTCACGCGTGCTGATGACCGACGACCTGCGTCACGTGAAGGTCTATGTTCGTCTGCTCGAGGACGACGTCGACAAGCGCGAAGAGGCGTTGCTCGGCCTGTCACGCGCCACTGCCATGTTGCGCAGCGGCATCACCAGGGGTGCGAAACTGCGATACGCACCGAGCATCCGCTTCATCTACGACGCCGGACAAGACGACATGTTGCGCATCGAGCAACTCTTGTACGAAGTGAAGACCGAGCGCGAGAAGACCGAGAAGGCCGAGAAAAAAACTTAGTCGACGCGCACGACGCCCGTGGCGATGACTCGCTCCGCGCTCACGTCGACCGTCACATAGTGGCGCCCGATGTCGCCCTTCTCGGGATGCGCCCCTCCGCCGCCCGAGATGATGACAGGGATGCCTCCGTGGTCGAAGCGGTAGTACGAATGGATGTGACCGTAGAGCGATAGGTCGACGTTGCCCCGAGTGAGTCTCTCGACCAACATCGCGGCTTCGTCGCGGTCCGCGAACGAAGCGTTTCTGCCGCCGACAGGGTCGAACGGTGGCACGTGCATGACGGTCACGTGGACGCTCGATCGCCCTTGATTGAGCCACCCTTCGAGATCCGAGTACGCGTCGGGGTCGATGGTCGCGCTCGCGGAATCCATGACGGTGAAGTGAACGCCTCGGTAGACGAAATGAAAGTTGCCACGCCCGAACGCGTCGCGAAACCCGGTCTCGCTGGCGGCGATGTCATGGTTTCCGCACGCCGCATAGAACGGAAACGGGAGTTGCAAAAGCAGGTCTTGGAAGTGAGCGAGCTCCTCCGGTTTGCCGCGATCAGTGAGATCGCCGCCACTCATGACGAAGCGCATCGACGTGTCCGCCGACATCAACGCGTAGATGTCTCCCACACGCCCAATTGCTTCTTGCACGTCGCTGAGCAAACCAAAACGGAATGGCGCGCGGCTCTCCGCGTCGTCGGGGCCAACTGTGAGTGTGTGAGTGCCTGCGCTCAGATCGACGTGGAGTTTTCTTCGAGTGACCTGAAGCACTTCGACGGGCACCTCTCGATCGTCGAGACGAATCTTTGCGTCGGGCAGCAGGTTTCGCAGTTCGAGATCAACCGTGATGGCGCTTGTCGTTTCGAGACGAGCGCGCAGCACGGGCGCTTGGGCCCACATCGAGAAAGACGAGTCACTCACTTGGTGAATGGTCGCGAGTCCGCCGTCGACGTCGATGCCGAGCGTGTCGATGCGCAGGTGACCGACACTTGCATCTGCGGTCGTCCGTGCACTGGACGGCCTAAAACAAGCCGCGATCGCGATCGCAACGATGAGCGCTCGCCTCATGTTCCGCCCGCTTTGCGGTTTTCGGTCTGAATCCTCTTGTCGTGTGCGCTTGCCCCGCCCGTTCGGTAGAGGAGCGACACACCAAGCACTCCTGCGGATCCGTATTCGCCAAACGCGCGCGCGCCCCAACCGCTCGTGGTGAACATCGATCCCTCCATGCCGAAATGACCGAACACTCCGCTGACGATGCCGCCCATGAGTAAGCCACCGGCGTCGTCGTCGTGACGGTGGTCGTAGTAGAGCTTCAGCTCGACTCGCAGGGGATCGCCTTCGCGACCCAGGGCGACGCCAAACGCGGTGCGAAAGAGCAACGCGATGTCGGGCGAGAGGGGTGCGGCGCCATGATCGAAATGAATGGACCGCACCGACGTGCCTCCCGAGAGCTCTGCAAACGATCCGCGGAGCACATGTCCCAGGCAATCGAGATCGAGTCTGCCTGCTGCAACGAGGTCGACGTGATCGACCGAAAAACCAGCCGCGCCGTGACGTGTGTGCGCCCCCGCCACGATCAGATCGTAGGTGCTGCCTGAGCGCGCGCTGGCTTCCGGGGTCGGGCCGATCGCGCGATAGGCGACAGCGGCGTCGACGCGATCGTAGCGATCCGATGGGCCGACGAGCGTGCCTAGTTGAAGCGCTCCCGGACCAAACCGGGCGGTCACGGATGATCCAACGCGCGCACTCGAAACATGCGGACCGGAGACATAGCGAGTCTGCAATTCCGCTTCGATGCGTGGCGCGGTTGCCAGCACATCGCCTTTGAGTTTGCTGGGCATCGCGACACCATAGATGTCTGCGAGCCAAGTCTCGACGAGCCATGAGCCACCAAGCACCGTGAAGAAACTCGCGCCCGCAGCGAGTCCACGCGCCGCGCCCGACAACCAGAAGGTTGCACCACCACCGACGAGCGATGCGACTCCCGCGCCTTCGAACGCGAGGAGTTTTTTCGCAGTGCGTTTTTCTGCGAGCGCGAATGTGCCGCTGCCATGCAGGACGACACCGGGCAACACGCTGACGATCACCGGCACTGCTTGCGGCGTCTCGGGCTCGTGCTCTTGCGCGAACGCACTCTCTGCAAACGTCGTTGCCACGATCGCGATGAGCGCCGCGAGTGCGTGTCGAGAGACTACCGGAGCAGCGTCACGTACCAATTGCCCCTCCAAGCTACCAACTCGGCGATGTCGATGCGCTGACTCTTGCCGTCGATCGTAAATGACAACATGGAGTGCTTCACGCGCCAAAGCGGCTCTTTCCAGGCCTTTTTCTTCGGCGAGATGCGCACGATTTGGTGGCCGAGATCGAACGACACGAACACCGCGCGGTCGATTCCTTTGATGCGCTTGCTCAGTCTAGCGATCGCCTTTTCGTAGGTTGGCTTGAGCTTGATGTCCCAGGCCTTCGCGGGGTCTTTGTCGTCATGAGAGATTGCGTATCCGTCTCGTGGAAAGAGCATGTCGGTCGCCAGGTCTGGACTGTTCTTGGCGATGGCCTCGAGGAGATGTCGTGCTCGCGTAGTCAGCGTCGCGCTCGATGCGTCAGGAACGGCGTCATCTGCGGGTCCTGCTTCGGCTGCATCGGGCACTTGCACGTCGGCCGACTTGGCGACGCCGCCGCCGTCCGACGATTGCGCCTTCTGGTCATTGCCGCACGCACCAAGCGCGCAGAGCAGCAAAAACCAGCCGCACGGGCGCATCACGCGAGATTCGGCAAGGTCACGACATCTACATGCAAGACCTCTTCGAACGCGCGAATCTCTCGCAAGCAGGCCTCGCTCGGACGCGATAGCACACGGAGTTTCGCGCACGCAGCCCCGCCGCCTTCGAAGATCGTATTGGTGACTTCTTCGACGTTGATGCCATGTCGCTTGATCACATTGAGCACATTGGCAAACGTGCCGACCTTGTCGAGCATGCGAATGACGACCTGGAAATGCGCGACCGACGAGCTGAGCACGTTGATCACGTTGGGCACTTCGCCTTCGAGCAAGAACGATCGAACGACGCGCACCGCCTCTGATGCGATTGCGAGTTGTGCTTGATCAGTCGATGCAGCGATGTGCGGAGTGCCGTAAATAAAGCCTCCATCTGCCGTCGCGGGCCCGAAGAATCCAACGGGGTACTTGGTGTTGCCGCGCGGCTCGTCGGGCACGACATCGAGCGCGACACGCAGACGACGGTTGACGACTGCCGCTTTGAGCGCTTCGTGGTCGATCAGTTCGGCGCGTGCCGTGTTGATCAAGATGCCATGCTCGGGCATCGCGGCGAGGACCCGCTCGCTGACGATCTTCTTGGTGCGCTCTGTGAGTTGCATGTGCAGGGTCAGCACTTGAGACTTGCGCGCGAGGTCTTCGATGGAGGGCACCCAGCCAACGCCTAGGTCTGCAGCGCGGGCGGCCGTAAGTGATTTGCCGAACGCGATGACCGGCATTCCGAAGGCCTTTGCGCGCGTCGCCACCTCACGGCCAATGGCCCCAAGACCTGCGATGCCGAGCGTCTTGCCATAAAGGCCCTCTGCTTTGCCGTATTCCGCACGCAGCCACTCGCCCCCGCGCAATCCGATCATGGCGTCGACGATGCGACGATCGAGAGACACCATCAATCCAAACACGAGTTCGGCAACAGCTGCTGCGTTCTTGCCTGGGCAATTGGCGACATAAATGCCGCGTCGACTCGCAGCGCGCGTGTCGATGCTCGTGTAGTTTGCCCCCGCGCGGACAATCAGGTTCAACGAAGTCGCGCCCTCGATCGCTTTGGCCGTGACCTCGGTCGAGCGTACGATCAAGACGCCGACACCGGGCAACTTGGCCTCGAGTGCTTCTCGCGTGAGGTCGGGTTCGTATTCGACCGTGACTGGCAAAGTGCGCAGCTCTTCGATGGCGCGCGGATGGAGTTTATCGGCAATCAGGAGTCGCATCGAAACGCGATGTTAGTACGTTGCGCGAGAAATTGTAGCTTGGACGACGCAC
>JAYVXK010000834.1:0-4497 GCA_043785265.1 Myxococcales bacterium
GCCCTTCTGGTCCCAATCCTTAGGATAAGGAGCAGAGCGGAAGTCGTCGACGTACTTGCCCCACATGAGACCGACGCGCGAACCCGCAGCGATGACCCAGCGCGGCGGCGGCTCCGGCTGCATGTCGACGATCTTCTTGTAGTCAGCTTCGACCTTGGCGATCGCAGTTTCCTTCTTCGTCATCCAATCTTTGACCTTGGTATTGACGTGCTTGAGCACTTCGTCCTTCTTGCCCGTGCCGTGGTAGACGGGGAAGGTGACGGGGTCGACGACGAGGTGACGCTGTTCTTCTGCGTTGTAGAAGATGGCTTCGCCGACTGCGTTGAGTGCCTTTGCGAGTCGCTTGACCTTGGCGCCTTCGTCTTCGGTCGGATAGGCGTCGTTCAGTTTCTTCTGAGCCGCGCCTGGATCCTTCCAAATGTCGCGAACGCGTGCGTATTCCATCTTCGCGCCTTGATCGCCCTTCATGTGCGCGTAGGCACGAGCGAGCGTGGCGTGAGCCTGGACTTGCACGTCGACACCAGCGCGATCAATCAGGCCCATCGAGCCTTTGAGCATCGACTGCGCCTTGTCCCAATCTTCCTTCTCCGCATAGTGGGCGCCGATCGCGAACGCGACGGAGGCTGCCTGCGTGGGTTTCGACTGACCGTAGTTGCGTTGGAAGAGTGTCGCGTCTTCGATCGCCTTGACCTCGTCGCCGAGGCCTAGACGGAGAAGAACTGCGTCGCTCAGCGCTTGATCTGCCTTGTCAGCAGACTTGTCTTCTTTTGCGTAGCGCTCGTACCACTCGGCCGCTTGGTCGTAGACCGCGATGGCCTGGAAGTTACCACCAATTTCGTAGACGGCTTTCTTCGCGAGTGGACTCTTGTCCATGTGATTGGCCGGGTTGAGCAGGATCATACGAGCCGCGATCGACTTGGCGACCAAGCGCGCTGCTTGGAAGGCCTTCGCTGCGTTGTAGACGAGCTCGTCGCACTTCTCGGCTTGCGGCGGTTGCCCATTGCGGATGGGCGTCTCGCAGTACTTCTTGTAGACGTCCAAGTACTGGTTGCCTGCAGACTCGTAGGTCTGCAGCGCCGTCGTACCGCCTTGCTTGTCAGCAATCTCGACGAGCTTCTGTGCTTTGAGACGCAGGATGTCGACCTGAATCTTGTTGAGGCTCGTGCACTGCTCTTCGTTCTTTTTGGCTTTGTCTGCGGTGCAATAAAGTTCGATGAACTTCGGCACGTCAGTGGCCATGTCGTCGTAGCAGGAGGGGCGCGGCGAGGTGCCGTGTGACCCAAGAACGTTGACGCTCTCGAGGTAAAGTTGAGCGGCATAGATGCCCACGTCTTTGTCGGCGTGAGTCATCGCGATCTCGCGGAACGCCTGCCCAGACTCTTCCCAGTGTTGCGCTTCGAAGTAAGTACGCGCTCGGGCATACTCCACCTCAGTGCGCTGATCCTGCCCAGCGCTATCGGTGGCTGCTGGGTGGATGTAACAAATGTACCGATTGAAGGCCGAGATCATCCCCTTTTGGGTATCGGTGAAGTCCTTGGGCTTGAGCTTCGCCTCGTCGTCTTCTGCCTTGGCCTTCTTGTCGTCCTTCTTTTGACCAGGGAGTTGTCCTGCGCCTTTTTTGGCAGAGTCCTTGGGGTGAGCGGCCTCGTAGATGTTTTGGTAGCAAAGCACCGAGGCGTAAGCAGCTTCGGCAGCTTCGGGGGCGTTGGGGTTTTCTGCGACGACCGAGTCGAACGCGGGTCCACACTCGCTCCAACGTTGTTGAAAGTAGAGCAAGTCCGCCATCGCGTACTTGACCTTGTAGATGTTGGGCCAGTCGTCTTTGACGATGCGCGGGAACTGGAATTTCGCGAACTCCTCGGCGGTCCAGTTGTCGACCGTCTTCTTGTAGAGGTAGGCCGCGAGCGACATGGTCTTCTGGTCGCCGGTGCCGCGTTGGCCTTGTGAGCCAACGGCCTCGAGGTGCCACGCCATCGCGGTCTCGGCGATGAGCTCGGCCGTCTTGTTCGCGCACTCGAACTTGTTCTCGTCTTTGTGTTGGCCGTTCTTGAAGTCGTTGAACGCCTTGAGCTGATTGTCGAGCTCGCCGCGAATCGCGTCCTTGTTGCCGGACTTCATCGCGAGCGTCGCTTCGGTGATGTGCGCCTGGTAGACGCAGCCCTTGTCCGATCCGCGGTCGCGGACCATGAGGTCTTTGTAGAGAGTGACGGCCTCGGGATAGTGGCCCGTGTCCAGGTAGTTGTTACCCAGATCATCCATCATGTGGAAGGACTTGTCGTTCGAGCCCGCCGCGTCTCCCGCGATGTTGTGGAAGAAGTTGTAGGCCGCGCCTGGGTCGCCCTTGAGTGCGTAAACAGGAATCACGTCGCGACGAGCGCTGTCAGCGAGCTTGGCCGCACCAGGCTGTTGCGAATAGTTGACGCCGAAATCGATCGTCTTTTTGAAGGCGTTTAGCGCCTTGTCGAACTCGCCTTGGTTCCAAAAGACATAGGCGAGCTTGTACCAAGCGTAGCCATAGACTTTGCTCTTCTCCGGCGGGAACTTGATGACCTCTGCGTACGCTTGCGCGGCGAGCGGCCACTTGGAAGGATCTCCCTGGGCCTCATTGAAGAACAACTCGCCGAATGCCAAGTAGGCATTGGGAATGTACTTGGAGTCGGGCTTCTTCTGGATGAGTTCGTAGTAAACTTTGCGAGCGTTCGCCGTGTCGTTCGCCTGCTCGTATTCATAGGCGAGATAGTAGAGGACCTCGTCGATCTGCCCATATTGCGGGTAGTCGGTCTTGATGAGGCTGTAGTAGTCGACGACCTTCTTGCGCGACGCGAGCATGATGCTGTTTGCACCATTCGCGACGGCTTGCTTTTGACCCGCGAGCTGCGGGTTGGTCTTTTTTGCGGCGTCGCGATCGATCTCGGCTTGAGTCTTCTCGCGGAATGCGGCGCTCTCCAACTCGACGTAATCTTCAGCAAGGCGACGTGCGAGTTGCACGCGGTCCGGCGCGTTCTTCGCGGTCTGGTTGAAGAGATTCTCCAAACCTTGAATCTCGGTGACGAGCAAAGCCTTCCCGCGCGCTTGCAGGCGGCTCTTTCGCTCATCGCGCGGTTGAGTGTCCGTGGGGTTGGTCGGCGTCTTCTGTTGATCGCGCTTCTTCAGATCTGCGGGGGGCGGAGCTGAGTGGAAGTTGACCTGCGGAGACTTGCCGTGAGCGCCGACGTTGAAACTCGTCGGTCCACTGTTGGAACACGAGTTGAGTGTCTGCTTTGCCTGGTCCGAGATGCAAACGCCGCCCGGAGTGGTGGACGCAGCATCTGCTCCGTACGCCGCCGAAGCGACGAACGAGACCGCTGCGGGAACCACCAACGTGGCGACGACGCGTTTGAATCGATTCATGATCAACTACCTCCCGCATTTCGACGTGATGGACTGGCGATAAAAGCCAAGTTCATCGCGCCAGTACTCGCCGTTGAACGGCCAAAGTACGTGTTCTTCGTCTGGCTTGACCACGTTCGCTTTGGACTCTTGTGCAGAGACCTGCGCGCCGGCCATGGTCGCGTCCAGCTGGTTGCGCTGGGCCGCGGTGATGTCGATGAGAATCTTTGCGCTGTTGCGCAAGTGCTCGTTGAGCTCGTCCAAGTTGCGCTGATAACGATCGCGCGCGAGTTGTCCTGCGTTGCGAACAGCGAGATCGCGTGCGAGCTGGAGTGCGTCTTTGACGTCCGCACCGAGCGCGGACTCTTGGAAGTTGGTCTTCGCCTTTTTGAAGCGAGCGGCCTCTTCGTCGAGCACTTTGACGTATCCCAAGTTACGAAGGAGCTGACGATCCGAGAGAGCCAGTTCGACGATGGGTCGGATGGACGGATCGAGGTTCGCCGCGTTCGTTCCCTTGTCTTGGTCGTCGCGCACTTGCTTGAGAAACTTGAAGAAGGGTTCTTCTTGGTTCTCACCCTTGAATCGCGCGAGCACCTTGTTCAGCGCGTCGTAGATGGGCTGATACTTCTTTTGGAATTGCGCGACGATGGTGGTGGCGTCGTCGTATTGGCAATTCGCAAAGTAAATGACGGCCCGCAGAACTTCGGCTTCCGGGTAATACGAATTGGGGAAGTACGGCGCTTGGATCGTGTGGATGTTGCCAAGCGCGTGCGAGTAGTCGCCGGCCATGAAGTAAGCCCACGACTCTTCGAAGAGCGCGTCGAGCCAATACTCACTGCCGCTGTCGACCTTGTTCCAGTACTTGACCGCGGCGCTCAACTTCTGCGCGTCGATCGTGGGTGCGCTGTTTTCGTCGATGCGAACGGAGGCTGAATAATAGGTGCGCGCCATCGAGAGGAACGCGAGATCGCGCATGCGTGACTCGTCATCCACGCCCTCGACGCCTTCGTCGATCGCACCAACGATGCGCTGGAACGACTGCACCGCAGGAACCGACTTGCGCAACTGCACGTTCGAGATGCCGCTGAAGAACTGGCTCTGAACGTAATATTTGCTTTGGCGATTCAC
>JAYVXK010000835.1:0-4497 GCA_043785265.1 Myxococcales bacterium
GGCATCAGCTCATCGGAGGATTCACCTCGTGAATCTCCAGGACTTCGATCTCAACCTGCTTGTTACGCTCGACGCTCTCCTTGCGGAGCGTAGCGTGACGCGAGCGGCGCGCCGCGTAGGATTGAGCCAGCCCGCGATGAGCAATGCCCTCGCGCGATTGCGTGCGGCACTTGGAGATCCGGTACTCGTCCGAGCCAAAGGGGCCATGGTGCCGACCACCAAAGCCGAGGAGCTCGGTCGCGCGGCGTCGCTTGCGCTGCGTGAGCTGCGCCGAACCCTGGGGGACAGTGGTGTGTTCGAGCCGGCCTTGTCCGAGCGTGTTTTCACAATCGCCGCGAGCGACTACGTCATTTGTGTGCTGCTTCCACCACTCCTCGAGGTGCTGGCCCGCGACGCACCACGAATCAGTCTACGTTTCGTGCCTCTCGAGCCTGAGATCTCCTTCGCAAAACTCGAGTCAGGCGTGGACTTCATGTTGGGCTTTTTTCGTCACACACCTGCGAGTCTTCATCGCGCTGCATTGTTCTCGGACCGCAATGTCATCATCACGCGACGTGGGCATCCGTTCTTGAAGACGCGCCGCACGCTGCGAGACCTCTCACGCTTTCGTCATCTTCGCGTGGCGTCGCAAGGCGAGCCGCGCGGTCTCATGGATCCCGTGCTCGCGAAGCGTGGACTGCATCGCGTCGTGGTCGTGACGGCACCCCAGTTCTTGCTTACGCAGGTCATCGGGAGCACCGATCTGCTCGCGTTTGTGCCTGAGCGTTTGGCCCAGTCAATGAGTGGCGTCGAGATCGTCGCGCTTCCGTGGTCACTTCCGAGACTCAAAGTAGACGCCTATTGGCACGCGCGCTGGCAACACGATCCAGCGCACGCGTGGCTACGAAAGCAGCTCGCAGCAGCCGTGCGCGTGTGAGCGAGCACGACGCGGTTGTCCATGTCGTGCTCGCTGATTCAGCGCGCATCACGCGGTCTTGCTTCCCTCCCACTCACTGTGAGACACCAGCGTGCATGTACAGGTCTCCTGACCATCAGGCCGACACTGCCGCGCCTCCCATCCCGATGCGCTGGACCGAAAGCATTCGCGCTGACGGCGTCGCCGCTAGTTTTGCCGGTCCCGCACCAGGAAGTTTTCTTCGCTTGATGTCGGTCGTGCTCATCGCCTCGTCGCTGATGTTCGTCGGGCTGCTTGGCTTCGCTGACCTGTCTGCGGGCGTCTCACGCAATGTGGTCATGATTCCGATCCTCATGCTTGGCGTGAGTTGCGCGATGGCGTGGAAATGGCGCGCCGGAGGTCCAAGCGCGGCCGCGATCGACATCGACATGAAGCGCCTGCTCCTGCGGTCGACTGGGCTCTTTGGCCGCACGATCGAACTACCCACCGTCGAGGTCCAAGGGTTTTACGTGGAGGAGGTCTCGCAGGAGGTCAAGTCGGGCGTGGCGAACCAGCACTCCTCCACGACGACATGGTACCGCGTACGCGCGGACCTCGGAGTAGGGGGCAAGCAAGTCGTCGCGGCGTTCAGCGATGGCGAGTGCGCAGCATTCTTGTCAGCGCGACTCGAGTCTCTCCTCGGCGGAGTGCGCGCGCGAATCAGGTCATGATCACTTGCAGATCCCGAAGGTGACTCCGCTCGGACTACCGTTGGGGTAAAGTTCAGCCGGGAGGCATTTCTGGCTGAGGCAGTCGCCGTCCTTTGTGCATACGGTGAGTGATGAAGGACAGGTTGCATTGGTGGAGCACTCGGTGACGTAGCCAGGTTGAGCGGGCGGGAAGGCGAACGTGACCCGGGAGGGGCAGGTGCCCTGGACGTTTAGGGTCGCGGACTTGGCCACGCAGCAAAGCTGGTTGGTGGGACAGCCCACTGCCGAGATGCACATGATGTTGCCGCCGTTGTAGATGCCCATGCAGTCGCCGACTGCGGTCGCGCACTGTTCGCCCGATGTCGTGAGGCACAAGAATTTGCCACTGGTACACGCAATCTTATCCA
Source organism: Myxococcales bacterium (assembly GCA_043785265.1). Taxonomy (GTDB): domain Bacteria; phylum Myxococcota_A; class Polyangia; order Polyangiales; family Polyangiaceae; genus JANYHY01. The sequence goes on from JAYVXK010000835.1 coordinate 1,992, forward strand.
GAGACGGAGTAGGGAGGCCGCAGGCTGCCGCCTCGGGAGCTACGTCCTTGGCTTCGGCATCCGCGAGCCCAGTGTCGCCTCCGCTATCAGGCAGCGCGATGCACGTGTCACTCAGACAGACGAGCCCCGCTACGCACTGACCGCCGGGAAGGCATGGTCCTCCCACAGTCCCAGGTTGCTTGGTCCCAGAATCCGTCGTCGCGACAGGCGCATCCCCCACGCAGCTAGCCACTCCACCGAGCGCGGAGAGAGCACAGAGTACAGGGGCGACAATCCAAAGTGCAGTTCGCATAGCCGCAAACTCTATCACACGCTGCCAGACCGATCCGTGAGTAACACGGCTGCGGCAGTAAGCGACCTGCGGCCGTGTTTAGAGGTGGCCGGTTAACCAGAGGACGCCGAGCACGAGCAAGATCAGTCCCGCGGGCGACCAGCCTGCATACCCATAACGAGAGTGTCCTGCGCCGCCGCCGGCAAGTGCGAACACGAAAACGACGATGAGAATGATGAGCAACATGGTTGTCTCCAGTCTGAAATTTTACGGACGTCGAGCACCTGCCCAGAGGCTGGTTCACTCTTGCGTCGCGCCAGCCCTGGTGCATCGGTCGTGCCTAGCGAGAGCGGAGCCGCGGGCGCGTGCGCTGTTCGCTTTCGCGCATGTTTCGGGTTCATTTCAGGTGGCAGTGAGCTGAGGCAGCAGTGCGCGCAGTGCAATCGCGCCACAGGGCAGAGCCGCAAGCGCATGGCCCGACTCTACGCGCACGATGATACGATCGACCGATGTCTTGGCAGAACACACTGACTGGTGCAGCTGTTTTCCTTGTCCTCTTCGCGTGCGGCGCGACTACCGGACCCGTCGTAGATGCAGCGGCGACCGAAGCTGCCCATGACTCTGGGTTGGCTTCTGGTCAGTGTCGCGTCTCGAGCGACTGCGCGAGCCTGGGCACGGCCTACTACTGCGTCGCGCAGAACCTCCCTCCGCTGTGTGCTGGACAGTGTGAGCCTTCGACGGGCGGGACGTGTCAGGCCGACGGCGATTGCGCCGACGCGGGTGCGCAATCGATCTGCAGCAATTTCACAGCGCGCGGACCTTGCTACTGCAGTCGTGGGGGTGCCCAGCCACTTCCGCACTGCACGAAGGGATGTTCTTCGGCCATCGACTGCGGGCCTGGTCTCACCTGCGATCCGAAGCACCGCTGCGTCGCCGCCACCTGCGCACAACCCAGCGACTGCGGCAGCGGGAACTTCACGTGCACCAGTCAACAGTGCGCCGCGAAGCCCTGCACACGAGACGGCGACTGCGCCAACTTCTGTGTTGGTGGCTCGTGTTCGGCGGTCATCGGCGGCTGCAATCAAGCCGTTCCGTGAGACGTTCGTCACTTCTACAGTTGCCCAGACTTCACCAGGAAGTTCTGCACTGCCTGCTTGGCCGCACCGACTGAATTGCAGATGCCCGTGGCCATGTGGCTCACGGCACCAGTGGCGGACACCTTCCAAGTCCACCGTCCGTCGCCCATCTTCTTCACGTTCATCGAGAAGCGGGTGTCGAGATCACTCGTCCACTGGTCTTCTCCGAGTCTCTTCCACTTCAACATGGGAACTACGGCGCCACCCAGTTTGCCATCTTCGGCAGGAGGTAGAGCGCCCAGTCGTCGCTCGACCCGTTGTGGTCGCCAGCAAGTTCCCGGTACAAGAGGGGGAAGTTTGCGGCGAGCATCGCGTCGCGATCATTGCGAACACCCGCGATGAGAAAGCTCTGGTCTTGGAGTCGCGCGCTGTGAGCGACATTGATCTTCCACGCGGCGCTCGCGAGAACGGAGGCCACGTTGTTGCTGCCGACGCCCTGGCTCAGGCCTGAATTTTCGATCAAAATCCCTGCGTAAGTTGCGGCGTTCTTCATGCCCATCTCGTAGGCGAGCATGCCACCTGACGAATACCCAGCCAACACGATCTTCTTCTGGTGAACATAAAAGCACGAGCGAACATGCGTGATGGCCGCGGTCACGGTGGCACCGTCTTGTGGGATGGTCCAGCACTGCCCATCGCGACCGCCGATCGAGATCGCGATGTAGTCTTGCGTTGGCCGAACGGCGTAGGGGGCGGCTCCCCAGGTCGCGAAATTTTGTGCGGTGTCGCCGCAACCGTGGATCGCGACGACGAGACGCGTCGGCGTCGGCGTCTTGTCGTTGTAAGTGGGTGGGAGGCGAACCCAGTAGTCGGATGCTGGACTGGTGAGCTTGAAGAATCCCTCTGCGTCTTTGGTGTAGTTGCAGACTTGGGAGGGCAGCGGGCCTGGGTCATCTTTGGGTGCGCTGTCTGCGATCGACCCATCAGGAGCGGAAGTGTCCGTAAGAGAACCCTCGACGAGGGCGACGTCGTTCACCGGCGCGGCGTCACTCGGAGCGGTGACGACATCGTCCGAACCGCATGCGAGCCCGCCAAACATGCCCAACCATACGAAAGCGAGGGTCTTCATCACAGCCACGTGGACCACCTTCCCAGAACT
>JAYVXK010000836.1:0-4492 GCA_043785265.1 Myxococcales bacterium
GGTTCTACCTCGACGGCGTGAGCGACGATGGCAGCACGAGCATCGTGGTCATCGCGATGCTCGGCAATCCATTTTCGCCTGCCTATGCACGCGCAACGAGGGCTAAAACAAGCCCCAATCCGCTCGCGTACTCCGCGCTCAACATCGGCATCTATCGTCGAGACCATAAAGCGTGGGCGCTCACCGAGCAACGGGTTCTCCCGCACCAGCGCACGATCGATTCTCTCCAGATCGGTGAGAGCTCGATGCGTTGGCAAGGCGATCAGTTGGTCGTCGACGTGCGCGAGCGCATGCCTTGGACCCAGCGTGCGATCCGCGGGCGAATTACTTTCACGCCAGACCTCGCGACCAACGAGCGCTTCTCGCTCGAAGCGAGCGGTCGCCATTCGTGGTGGCCGGTTGCGCCAGGGGGCCATTTGGACGTGCAACTGCAAGAGCCGAATCTTCAGTTCACCGCGCGCGGCTATCACGACACCAACGCGGGAGATGAGCCACTTTACGCGGGTTTTAAAGATTGGACGTGGTCACGCGCGCATGTCGGTCCACGCACGTTCATCACGTACGACGTCCGAAATAAGAGTGACGATACGATCCGTCGAGCGCTGTCGATCGGTCATGATGGCGTGCGCGAAGAGCACGGGCTTGGCCGCGGACTCCTGCCCCGATCTGGTTGGGGCATGGATCGCGACGCGCGCACGACCGAGGGTTTTTCGCCGCGCATCGTCCACAACCTCGAAGACACCCCGTTCTATAGTCGCGACTTGATCGAGACGCGCATGGGCGGTCAGGTCGTCCGGGCGATGCACGAAACTCTCTCGGGTGATCGCCTCGGCATGCGAGCGGTCCAGATGCTGCTGCCGTTTCGCATGCGCTCGGTGTGACCTAAAGCAGCGCGCGCGCGACTCCAAAGCCCCATTTTCCTGCCGCGCGAGCGCCGAGGCCACGCGCGACCTTTCCCCATACCGCGGGGTGGCGCGCAGCGGTCTTTCGAAGAAATTCGAAGAATTGAGGCGGTGTCATCTCGTCGCGCAACAGATCGCCGTACGCGTCGTTGCCCATCTCTGCGAGCGTGCGAAACGCTGCGTCGAGCAGCTCGTTGTGCTCCTGCCCGCGAAAGTTGGGTGCGGCGATCATGTGCGCGAGCGCACCCGTCAACGCGTGGATGGGTTCGCGATCTCCGAGATCGATGCGATCGAGATTGCGCTCGGCCGCCTGAGCGATCGCATCGGCCACCCGAACGAACGAACGGAGTGTCGCGCCAAACCCGCAGTAGGTGAGCGGCGAGTGTCGCGCAGCGGCGTCTCCGACGAGCACGATGCGTCGATCGGGAGGTGCTGGCGCCCGAGAGAGGCGACTCCAACCAGGAATGAACCCAAACGTGGGACGAATGAGTCGAGCGTCCCCGCGCTTGTACGTCGGGAGTGTGTCGAAGAAGCGAGCGTAGAGTTCTGCAAGCGAGACAGGATCGGACGAACGCGCGTAGTGAAAAACGTAGACGGTCATTTCGCCAGGTCGCCCTGGAAAACCCTCCCACACATGCTGTTTTCCGCTCTCGATCGGATCGACAGTGACCAAAATCTCGCCCACTTTTGGATCGAACTCGAGAAGACCATCCCCTTCGACGAGCCCGCTCAGCACTCCGCCGACGGTTGGGCAGACGAGATCGGCTCTCGCGTAGGGACTGGCGGCGCCGCGTGCATCGACGAGCCATCTCGCCGTGAGATCCACGATCGCTCCCGCATGCTTACTGCGAACACGGATCGCGCCAACTCCCACTGCGTGCGAGGTCACCTCGTGTCCGTCGAAAAACTTCACGCCGCGCTCCTCGCAAACTGCGCGGACACGTGTGAGTAATGGCCCTGCATCGACGGCGTGATCGAGGATGCCCTCGACCACGTGCGTGCCTCCACCGAAAAAACGACAGAAGCCCGTCTCGTAGCGTGCGACCACCATGGCGTCGAGTTCGTGTTGTTCCAGAATGCCGCTCGCCACGAGCGGTCGCAGCTCGGGACCACTCGCGTTCCATTCGCGGTGCGCAGAGCCCGCTCGCACCCGATCGAGCACCGCGACGCGCAATCCACGCGCGGCCAAAAGTGGCGCGACGAGAAGCCACAGCCCACCTCCCGCGATGACGACGTCAAAATCCAGACGCGTATCCGGCCCCGGAATTTTGGGCGGATCATGATCCACGAACTTCTTCTTGTCGTAGATCGCATCCAGGTGATCAAGGCGCTCGACCAGTTCTGCACTCGACGCGTCTCGAACACGATCTCTCGCGCGATCGCGGAGAGTCACGGCCCCTCCAGACAGGCGTCGACGACAAAACGCGTGGCGTCGAGGGGCTGCGAGTCGATCGCGCGGCGCTCTGTCGATGAGAAAAACGAGCCAGCGACGAGCCACAACTTTCGCCACTTGGGAACGACCGCGCGTTGATTGACGGAGTCAAATTGGTTGCGCTCGATCACACGCCCGATGTCCGAGTAGATGCGTCTCGCGGCGCGGATCGACATGCGACAATCTCGCGGAAGCCGCGAAATGCCGCCATCTGCGCGACGGTAGAGAACATCGGCTTCCGCGAGCAAGCGGGCCACGATGCTTTGAAGCTCTGGAGTGATCCGCGGGGCAGCAAGCCACGCGTCGACGTCCGTCTTTTCTTCTTCGAGCCACGAAAGCGGCAGGTAGATGCGACCCCGACGCGCGTCTTCGCCCACGTCGCGCGCCACGTTCGTCAGCTGCATCGCGACCCCGAGATCGCACGCACGCGCGAGCACGTCTCGGTCTCGCTGGCCCATCACGACCGTCATCATGGCGCCCACAGTGCCGGCGACGCGCGCCGCATAGGCCTGCAGATCAGCGAGTGTTTGGTATCGACGACCGCGCGCATCCCAAGCGAGACCCTCGAAGAGCGCATCGAACAACCCCATCGGGACGCGCTCACGCGCAACGATGACCGCGAGCGCGCGATCGATCGCATGCGCATCCGGTTTGCCGCCGTACACGCGACGCAAGCGCGCGCGAAGCACCTCGACTGTCGCCTCCGAGGCCAGAGGGTCGTCGTCGATGAGATCGTCTGCCACCCTACAAAACGCGTACAAAATCGTCGCGGGCACGCGAACCCGCTTGGGCAACAAGAGAGACGCAGTCGCGAAACTCTTCGATCCTGCGCGCAAGATCGCGGTGCATTCGTCGACGTCGCTCGCGTTTGGCTCCATCAATGGACCAGAGAATCGAGCACGCGCGCGGAAGAGAGTACACCCGGAACCCCCGCTCCTGGATGCGTCCCCGCGCCCACCAAGAAGAGACCTTTGATGTCTTCGCTCGCGTTGTGCGGCCTGAAGTACGCGCTCTGCGTGAGAACGGGTTCGAGTCCAAACGCTGCCCCGCGCTCGCTGAGCAGTTCGTCGCGAAAATGGATCGGGGTCATGGTCTTGGATGCGATCACATGCCGCGAAAGTTTCGGCAGCACAGTCTTCTCGAGGTGGGCTTCGATCACGCGTCGGTACGGCTCGGCGCGCTCGTTCCAATCGACGTCCGCGTCGAGGTGCGGAACTGGCGACAGCACGTAGAATCCGTCGCATCCGTCGGGCGCGAGGGCCGGATCGGTCGCTGTCGGGCGATGCAAATAGAGGCTGAAATCAGGCGCCAAAATGTGTTTTCGAAAAATGTCCGTCAACAACTCTTTGTAGCGAGGCCCGAGCAAGATCGTGTGATGCGCAACATCGTCGTACTTGCGATCGGTGCCGAAGTACCAAACAAAAAGGCTCATCGAATACCTCGCGCGATCGAGCTTGCGATCGGTCCATCGCTTGCGGTGCTCGGGGGCAATCAAGCGACGGTAGGTCCAGGCAGAGTCAGCGTTGGACACGACCACGTCTGCATCGAGCTTTTCGCCACTCTCGAGACGCACACCGCGAACACGTCCGTGCTCGACCATGATCTGATCCACGGTCGCGTTGAAGCGAATGCTCCCGCCCTGACCTTCGATCAGATTGACGAGACCGTTGACGAGTGAACCCGTGCCGCCGATCGGAAAGTGCACACCCCACTTGCGCTCCAGATGCGGGATCAGGCTGTAAATCGAGGTGGTCGTGAATGGGTTGCCCCCAACCAGCAGCGGATGAAAACTCAGCACCTGACGCAAGCGCTCGTCTTTGATGAACTTGGACACGAGGCCGTACACGGTTCGATAGCTCTCGAGGCGCATCATCGCGGGGACGGCGCGGGCCATGGCCTTCCACTCGCCGAAAGGGACAGGAGCCAGCTGCGTGAAACCCACGTCGAAGATCTCCTGGCTCATCTCGACGAACCGCTCGTAACCTTCGACATCACCGGGAGAGAGTTTATGCACGGCCGCGCGCATCAACTTCGCGTCTCCCGTGTAGTCGAAGAGCGTCCCGTCATCGAAGCGGATCCGATAAAACGGCGCGACCGGACGGAGATCGACGTAGTCGCTCATCTTCTTGCCAGCGAGTGTCCATAGCTCCTCGAATAG
>JAYVXK010000837.1:0-4483 GCA_043785265.1 Myxococcales bacterium
CGGCGCCGTTGATCACGAGGTTCATCACGATCTGCTGGATTTGAGCCGTATCCACTTCGACTGCGCGCAGATCCTTGGCCAGATCGAGTTTGAGATGCACCTTCTTCGAGAGAGTCGACTCGACCAGATGTGCGATCTCTCGAACATGCGCAGAGAGATCGACAGCACGGATCTCGAACTGACCTCTGCCCGCATAGGCGAGCATCTGGCGCGTCAGATCCGCAGCACGTCGCGCGGCGCCACCAAGGTCTTCGAGCGAGCTGCGTGCAGGACTGTTGGGGGGAAGGTCGAGCAGCGCGAGAGACGCGTTGCCGAGGATCACCGTCAGTAGGTTGTTGAAGTCGTGCGCGATGCCTCCTGCGAGCACGCCGAGACTCTCGAGCTTTTGCGCATGGAGCAATTGCGTCTGCATGCGCGCGCGCGCCTGCTCGGCCTTGTGCCGCTCGGTCACATCGAACGCAACGCCGACGGCGCCAATCACCGCGCCTGTCGCCGATCGCATCGGGACCATGCGCGACTCCAACACGTGCTCGCCATGTTCGTAAGTGGTCATGGGCAACGTCGCTCCACCGAGCACTGCAGTCACGCGCGCCATGACTCCCGGCATGTCTCGGTAGACCTCGCGGTAGTGCTTGCCGACATGAGGGCGGAGTTCGACCCCCCAGTCTTGCCTGCCCTCGAACACCTGAAAAATGCCGTCTTCGTCGATCACCGTGAGCACCAGCGGCGCGTTCGATACGGCTGCACGAACCAGCCGCTCTGCGTGCTCACGTCGACGGTCTGCGACCTGTCGCTCCGCCTCCGCGTGATGACGCGCTTCATCAGCAGCGCGTTGTTCGGACAGATCGAACAGGAAGCCGACCGAGATGTCTGCGTTGCCGGTGCGCGCAGATCCGATGAGGACTCGCACCGTGCTGCCGTCTTTGCGAACGAACTCGATCTCGTGCTGAGCGGACACGGCTTCGATCGTCGATCTGCCGAACGGCGAGGGCGCGGTGATGTCGAGCAAGTCGAGACCCTTGTCCACGTCGGCTCGATCGAGGCCAAGAATGTGCGCGAATCTCTCGTTGGCTTCGAGGACACGGCCTTTCTCTTTGGGCCTGAAATAGAAGATGCCAAGCAATGGGGACTCGAACAGAGATCGAAGCCGCACTTCGCTCTCTGTGAGGTCAGCACTTCGCTTCTCGAGCGCTTGCCGCGCCTCGACGCGCTCGGTGACATTCAGCGCATAAAACGAAACGCCTTCGACCTTGCCGCTGGCGTCTCGTAGCGCCGAGATCGTCACGTCGACGCATGAGCGATGATCCTGATTCGTGTAGAGCGCTTCGGTTCGAACGAACGCCGTCCCGCTCGCGTAAACCTCGTCCAGAATATCGAAGGTCAGCCTGCCGTCGATTCGCGGATCGGTCGACCACGACCGAAACGGCTTGCCAAGGATCGACGTGTTCGTCAGCGCCACGAATCGGTCGCTCGCCATCTCGACGATTAGGTCTGGACCGCGCAGCACCGCAAATGCAGCGGGGATTGCGTGTACCCCCGCTGCCAGTCTCTCCAACGTGCCTTGTGTGTCGTCGACCACTCGCTCCTCCGAAGGGCACTCGATCGATGGATACCGCATCGCAACCGCAGAGCGATTTTTTTCAACGCAAAAAGGCGATCAGGGATCGGAACAGCCCGTGCGGCGAAATACGTAGGGTGCGTCGATGTCGCGCGATCCGTCGTTGTTGACCGATTGAAACTCTTGTCGGCGCGCATCGATGGTACCGCTGAACCGATCGGGCGAGTAGCTCAGTGTGCTCGTCGTGCATCGCGTCGATGTGATCGTGTAACTCGACGCTCCGAACTCGATGCGAGTGGGCGAATCCGAATGGCCGTGCCCATTCATCTGCACGACGATGTCGAACGAGTTGTCGCCGCATGGTGGCGGAGACGAGTCCGACGGGCTGCCGGACCACGTGCGTGACGTGATCGTGCCAACGAGCGCGCCGCCGGTCGCGTGAATGACCAACGTGAAGTGCACCCAGTCACCCCAGATCGGGTTGTATTTGAGGGCTTCCCATCGACCTGCAACCGGATCAGCGCACGCCATCGCGCTCGGCAGCAACGCTCGCTGTCCTTCGATCGTGTTGGGCGCACCGCCAATCACTCCGTTCATCACATCGGTCAGCCCGGCCGCTCGTCCGCCACTGGTCGTCTCGGCACCCGTACCCGTCGCCGGAGGCGGATCGGGTTGGTGCACTTGGTCTCGCTCCTGGTGCGCGAGTGGCGGAGGAGGCGGTTGCGTGGCCTCTGCAGAAGCTGTCGGAGGTGGAAGGGGAGGCGTGATCACATGATCACTCGACGGTGCCGGTGGCGTCGGATCGGCCGCGCGCGATGGCGGCACCATCATCGAAGCAGCGGGTCCCGCCACCGAAATGTCGATCGTCGTATCCCCCGCGCCACGCACGCCCGACTCACCCGCGTGCGCACCAGACCCACCGTGCAACAGCAGCGCAACGAACGCCGCGGTGCCATGCGCAAACACGGAGAGCGTGAGCGCGATCACAAGAGGCACCGCAACGGCAATGCGCTCGCGAGTCGGTTCTGGTCGAGTGAGAGTGTTCACGCGCTTCCACTATGACAGGTGATCTTGGTCTCTAGTTTCCGCCCACGCACAATTTCGCCAATCACCCTGGTTTTGGCCGAGTTGCGCGCCGTCGAGGAGGTCACCAATCTCACAACGCTCGCCCCTCTGCCAGCCTTCCTTGGTACAAGCAACACGTGGCCAAAGAAGACACTGAAATCATCTACGGGTTGCGCGCGAGTCTCGCGGTGTTTGGCAAGCGTCCTACGGACATCTTGCGCGTGGCGACGTCGCGGACCGTGCGCGACGAAGTGAGCGAGCTGTCGCGTTGGGCAACAGGCAAGAGCGTGCCGTGCGCAGAGACCAACGACAGCGAACTCGATCGCATGGCAGACTCGTCGCACCACGAAGGCGTGTGCATTCTGACCAAACCACGCAAGTGGACCACGCCCGCAGAACTCGCCGACTTGCTCGTGCGCAGCAAGGGCCTGGCTCTCGCGCTCGATCGGGTGCGCAACCCGTACAACATCGGAGCGATCCTTCGCACGGCGGCGTTCTTCGGCGTCGACGCAGTCTTGATCGCAGGAGCCCTCGCGCCTCAAGCCGTGCGCGTCGCAGAAGGTGGCGCAGAGCACGTGCTTCTCTCACGCACGACAGACATCGTGGACACGCTCGGTCGGCTGCGAGCCAAAGGCGTGCGAGTCGTTGGCACGGACAGCAAAGCAGACCAAGATCAAAAGCAGGCCAATTTCAGCCGCCCGGTGGTGGTCGTGATGGGCCACGAACGCGAGGGCATCAGCGATCGCATGCGTGCGCAATGCGATCAGACGGTGGCACTCCGCGGCAGCGGGTCGATCGAGTCACTCAATGTTTCGGTCGCCGCGGGTGTCCTCATCGCCGAGATCACGGGCAAAAAATAAACACCACCCGCCGTCCCCCGTCGCCGTCCCCGCACCCGTCCGCCGTCGCCGTCGCCGTCCCCGTCCCCGTCGCCGTCCCCGTCCCCGTCCCCGTCGCCGTCGCCGTCCCCGTCCCCGTCCCCGTCCCCGTCCCCGTCCCCGTCCCCCTACTCCTTTTTTACCTTCACGCCTCCGGCGAGCATCTTCCAGTCGGTCACGCTGGTGCCGGAGATGTCGAGGAGCTTGAGCTTCTTGCACGTCTTGAGCGGGCTTACGTCTTTCACCAATGTGCTCACCAGGGTGACCTTCTCGAGTTTGGTCAGGCTCGCCAGCACGCTGATGTCGTCGATGCCCGTGTTGTCGAGTGAGAGCTCCGTGAGCTCCGCCATCGACTTGAGCGGCGTGAGATCGTGCACTTGTGTGCGACTGAGGTCGAGCCGATCGAGGTGTCCCATGCCGCTCAGCGGCTTCAGGTCACTCACTTGATTGTCGGTCGCGCGCAAAGACACGAGCTGAGTGAGCGAGGCGATCGGCCTGAGGTCTTCGAGCTGGCCTTGCCCGACGAACAGATCGTGCAGGCCCGTGAACTTGGGAAACAAGCAGGGATTGAGTTCGTCGATCGGGCCATATTTCGTGAGGTTGATGCTCTTGATCGTGCGCAGCTCTGCGATCGAGACATCGCCTTTTGGCTTGGTGAGTTTGAGGCGCACTTCCTTCTCGAGCGCGTCGTCGCCTTGAAAGTCAGCGGTCGCGCTGTCGGTGCACTTCCATTCTTTCTTCTTGGGCGCAGCAGAAGCAGTGACCGAGGGCGTCGGCGGTGCGCTGGCAGTGGCCAACGGTGTGGCGGTCGACGTGTCGGCGACGTCTTGGGCTTTCGGATCGTCGCAAGCCATCAACGACAGCGCGAGCACGGTCGCAACGAAACGAGAGTCCGCACCGAAACGGTAATCGGTAGTCATGGCCGCGGAGGATAAACCGATCTCAGGCCGATGACACGACGCGATTGCGGCCCGATCTTTTG
>JAYVXK010000838.1:0-13944 GCA_043785265.1 Myxococcales bacterium
ATTGATCGCTCCAAGTGGCTCGCCATCGAGAAGAATCACGCGCTTGTCACCCTTGCGCACCTCTGGCAAGTACTCCTGCACCATCGCGAGGCGCGAGCCTTCGCCGGTGAGCACGTCGACGATCGAACGGTTGTTTGCGTCGCCCTCGCGCAACATCATCACACCAGAGCCTCCCGCGCCGTCGAGTGGTTTGATGACTGCGCTGCCACCAACCTCACGCATAAACGAAAAGATGCGGTCGCGGTCCGACGCGACCAGTGTTCGCGGCATGTGTTGATGAAAATTCAACGCATAGAGTTTTTCGTTGGCGTCGCGCAGACCACGGGGGTCGTTCATGATCACAGTGCGACCGCGCGCTCGCTCGAGGAGGAGTGTCGCGTACAAATAGGCTTGATCGAAGGGCGGATCCTTTCGAATGAACACGCCTTCGACGTCAGCGATGCGAACGGCGTTCTGTGCGCCCCATCGAAAGAACGGCGCGTCGTCTTGAACATGGAGCTCGCGCACGAATGCGTGTACGTCTCCTTGATAGGCGAACAAGTCTTTGGGCTCGCAATGCAAAGACTTGTGCCCGCGCGCTTGTGCAGCACGTTGGAACGCGAACGTCGTATCCTTGTCGGGAACGACGCGAGAGACGGGATCCATGACGTATATAAAACGCATTTCTGTCCTCGGTGGCGCACGCAGCCTATCACCCGCCGTGGCCATTTCAGCAGTTGTCCTAGCTACGGTTTCGTTGCCAGCGCGAGCGTCGTTTACGGCACCCGCCGAAGGCTCGCGTTTTGCGGTGGCAACCGAGAACGCAGATGCCACGCGCGCGGCGCTCACAGTGATGCAATCTGGGGGCAATGCAGTAGACGGCGCGATCGCTGCAGCTCTGGCGTTGGGCGTCGTTGCGCCTGTTTCGAGCGGACTTGGCGGAGGTGGTTTTGCGCTCGTCTATGTGGCCAAGGATCGCAAGACCATCGCGCTCGACTTTCGTGAGACCTCTCCCGCACACGCGAGTGTCGATGATTTGATCGCGCGCACGAAGCGAGGCGCATCGATTGGTGTGCCAGGTGAACCCGCCGGTCTCGAGTGGTTGAGCGTGCATTATGCGAAGAAGTCGCTCGCAGACGACAGCGCGCCTGCGGCCACTCTCGCGACGCAAGGCTTCACGGTGGGACAGCATCTCGCCGGTGCGATCGCCTTCGACCGCCGGGCGCTGACTGGTTCGGCACTCGCGGCGATCTATGTCCCCGCGGGATCACCCCTCGCGTTTGGATCAGTGGGACGCAATCCTGATCTCGGTCGCACCATCGCGCGCTTGGGTGCCGAGGGCGCGCGCCCCTTTTACTCAGGCGACATCGCGCAGAGGATCATCGCGACATCGAGAGACGCTGGCGGCGCACTCGAGGACGCTGATCTGGCGGCGTACAAGCCGAAAGAGCGCGCCCCGCTCACGCGAAGTTTTGGGGGGCGCACCGTCGCTTCGATGCCAGCACCTTCTGCGGGTGGCCTCATGCAACTCGAAGTGCTCTCGCTCTTCGGAGCAGACGGCTCATCACCACTGCACAGCGTAGGCTTCGGATCGAGTTTCTACTTTCACATGTTGGCCGAGGGCATGCGTGGGGCGATCGCAGATCGCGCGCGACTCGCAGGAGACCCCGATCTCGATCCGCAAGTGAGCGCGGGCTTCGAACAAGCGTTGGATCCGGCGCAAATTGGGGCTCGCCGCGCACGCATCGAACCCACCAAGACTCACCTCGCGCAAGAGTACAAAACTCACGAAGAGGGAACGACCCACATCGTGGTGACAGACGACGAGGGCAATGTGGTGTCCCTGACCACGACAGTGAACGGTCCGTTCGGTGCGCATACGATCGCGGGCGACACGGGGATCGTCCTCAACAACCAGCTCGACGACTTCTCGCTCCCCGCAGACGTCGCCGGATTCGGCCTTGTGGGGCTCGGTCCCAATCGACCACGCGTGAGTGCCAAACCCGTGTCGAGCATGGCGCCCGTCATTGTGTTCGAAAACGGCCTGCCGATTGTCGCGCTTGGCGGATCGGGCGGACGTCGAATCGCAACGGCTACTACGCAGGCGCTTTTCGCGCGCCTCGTTTTTGGCCTCGATGCGAGCTCCTGCGTGTCAGCGCCGCGCATCTACACCAACGGCGCGGACGTATTCGTCGACCCTGAAGTCGCCGAGGACGTGCGCGTGGGCTTGGCCGCGAGGGGAGAGTCCGTGAAGGACGAAGTCTTCTTGGGATCTGGCGTCCAGATGATCGCGTGGGATCGCAGCAATGGTGCGGTTCGAATCCAAGCCGCCGCCGACCCTCGAAAACAAGGGTTTGCAGCCGCGTTATGAAGCCCGTTACTCTTCGCTGTCGAGTGCGAGTTCTGCGGTGGTGCCTTCGTCCATGTCGGTCGCGAGTGCATAGCCGACGCCCGCGCGCTGAGTGACGGCGACCGAGTAGCCGTTGGCGTGACCCACGCGAACCTGCGCGGTGCCGATTGGGCGCGCTTGCAGCTCGTCGTCGTTGACTTGAATGCGGCGCGGATCGAACACGATGATGCTCACGCGACGTGTTTCGGTGCCATCGGTGATCTCGTAGCGCAGCATGGCCGTGCGCTCCTGCCGAATCGGCAGCACGCAACCGCCGAGCAGTCGCGCTTGCTGCCCTTGGAAGGTCGCCGGGTGCACGGGCACGCCAACATACTGCTCCAGTTGATTGACGTTCTTCGGGTTGTTGCACTCGGGCGGAGAGGGTCGGGAGTGCTCTGCCACGAGCTCCGCGAGGAGATCGTCACCAAACCCTGCATGCACTTGATCGCTCGCGGTCGTGCGGGCAAGCGGTCCTCTCGACATCGCCCCCCATGCAAGCGCGAACGCTGCGGCAGTTGCCAGCGGCACGATGGTTCGCCACGCACCTGCGATGGGCTTATTTTCAGCCTGCGCGCGCACGTCAGCACGCAAAGCCTCTGCTGCCATTGCTGCCGCCACACGTGCGCGCAGGCCATCAGCGGCCGACTCACTGAGTGCACGCTTGAGCGATGCGCGCGTTGCGTTCTCGAGAAGCACACGCTCGCGACACCCTTCGCACGACTCGACGTGTGACTCGACCTCGAGCTGAGCGCTCGTCTCGAGTTCGCCATCCGCGAATGCAGAGAGCAAGTGGCCGAAGTCACGGCAGACTCGTGCAGAGGCGCGGTCACTCATGCGGCACCGCGCTTCTTCGCGCGATATTGCGCGAGATTGGCTGGGGCCGCGGTTTGCTTTTCGTCACCCACGTTGTCTTCGCCTTTGACGATGCCCAACGCCACTGCATGCGAGTAGAGCTGACGCTGCAAGAGTTTTCGACCGCGATGAAGTCTGCTCATGACCGTGCCGATGGGGCAACCCATGATATCGGCGATTTCTTCGTACGAAAACTCTTCGACGTCACACAAGATGACCGCAAGTTTGAACTCGGGTGGCAGAGTTTCGAGCGCACGCCGCACTTCGCCCTCGATGATCGGCAACAACGCTGCCTGCTCAGGATCGCGCAGCTGGCGCATCGTGGAAGCGCTCACCCAACCGTCTGCGAGCGGATCGGCGTCCGGTCCTTCGAGAACGCTTCGCTCGAGACCGCCGCGACGATACTTGTTGATGAAGGTGTTGGTCAGAATCCGAAACAGCCAGGCCTTGAGGTTGGTGCCTGCGCGAAACTGATCGCGAGCGCGCATGGCTTTGACGAGCGCGTCCTGCACGAGGTCTTCGGCCTCGGTTGGATTGCGTGTGAGTCTGCAGGCAACGCCATAGAGTGCATCCATGTGCGCGAGCATCTCGTCCATGAAGAGGTCGGGTTGTTTGTGAATGGGCTGATCGAGCAAAGACATGGGGCTTTCATCCAGCGTGTGGCGATGGGGCTATTGAGTCAACCTACGTAGGCCGCCAATATTCCTGCATTCTTCACCCAACCTGACCATCTGCGCAGCCCGCGATCTGCCTATTTTAAGCCACTGTCCGCGTCAGGAGGGCTTACCGCTCTTGGGGTCTTGAGCGGCCTTCAATTTTTTCTCCAGCTCATCAAGCCTGGCATGGAGTTGTTTGACTTCGTTTTGGAGCTGCTGCCATGGCAACACGCTCGGCAAAATCGCACGCACGCGCTCGTCGATCTTGTGCTGCCAGTCTTCGAGTGTGCCCTTGGCCTGCTCGACGATCCCTGGCTTGGGCGGTGCGGGTGGCGGTGCGCTCCCCTTTTCGGACTTCTCTTTGCTCGGGATGAGTCGGCCAATGGGACCCTCGCGCAGGTCCGACAAGACTTTCTCGGTGCGCTCTTGAATGAGCCCACGTAGCGTCTGAAGCGGCACGTTCTTCGTGTTGCTTTTTTGCTCTTCGTAGATGATTTGCGCGAGCGTGACGTCGGTCAAATCGTCTTTCGAATTGTTGTCGATGATCTGCACTTCTTCTCCGCTGCGCACCATCTCGGCGATCTGCAGCAGAGTGACGTACCGACTGTCTTTGGTGTCGTACAGTTTGCGATTGGAGTAGCGCTTGATGATGCGCTTGGGGCGGCCGTCGGGGTTGGCGGGTGCTTCAGGTTTGGCTTCCACGCTGCACTCCTTGCGTTCAATCGAACGCTCTTGTCTCATGATGCGGCGAGTCATCGCGGAAGGAAAGAGAATCGGTGAGTCCAAGCATCGTCGATGTGCGCAATGTGACCGCTCGGTACGCACGATCGCGCGAACAATGGCCGCTTTTGGAAGCTTCGGTCGACGCGCGCGAGGGCGAGATCCTGGTCGTGCTTGGGGCCAATGGCGCGGGAAAATCGACCCTCATGCGCGTGATGGCAGGCTTGCTCACGCCAGAGCGCGGAGAGGTGCATTTGTTTGGTCAACCGATGCAGTCGATGAACCGCCAGGCGATCGCCCGGAAGGTCGCTGTCGTGCCGCAAGTCTTCGAGGCATCGTTCGGATTTTCGGTGCGCGAAGTGGTGCTGATGGGTCGCGCTCCACACCAAGGCGCGTGGATGACTCCCACCGCTCACGATCTCGACATCGTGTCTCGAGCGATGGCGCGATGCGAACTGGGCGAACTCGAGTCGCGTCCCGTGTCGGAGCTCTCAGGCGGTGAGCAAAAACGCGTCGCGATCGCACGCGCGATTGCTCAAGAACCGAAACTGTTGTTGCTCGACGAACCGGGCGCATTCTTGGACGTTCGGCATCAAATTGCTTTGTACGATCTGCTCGCAGATCTCGCGGCTTCGTCGCGCATGGCCATCGTCTGCGTCATGCACGATCTCAACGTTGCGGCGCAGTATGCTGAGCGAGTGGTGCTCATGAAGGCCGGCCGCGTGCTCGCAATCGGAAAAGTCGAAGAGGTCATGACCTACCGCCGACTCCAAGAAACGTTCGACGCGGACCTCTATTGCGGAGTCAACGACCTGAGCGGATCGCGCTTCTTTTTGCCCATGCGCGGCGCGCGCGAGAAGAGTCGCACGTGAGTGCGCGCGTAATGTCGACCAGCCTCGTCAACGACGCATGGAAAGAGCGCTGTTAGAACCCCCGCCCACGAGCGTGCGGTTCCCCAATCCGCGTGCGGCCGGACGACGCGAAGTCGTCGCGGTGGGCGAAGACTTTCGACCCGGCACGTTGCTCACTGCGTACCGCGCGGGCATTTTTCCGTGGCCGCATGATGTCGACGGGCAAGACGTGGTCGCGTGGTTTTCTCCGACGCGACGCACCGTGCTGCCTCTCGAGTCGCTCTCGTGGAGCCGCAGTCTGCGCCGAACACTGCGCAAGCACCCGTATCGCATCACGGTCAACCAAGCGTTCCGCGAGGTGATGATCGCGTGCGGATCCGAGCGCGACACCGGGACTTGGATCATCCCGAGTTTGATTGAGGGCTACTGCGAGTTGCACGATCTGGGGTGGGCTCACAGTCTCGAGGTGTGGGACGGCACGGAGCTCGTCGGTGGCATTTATGGCATCGCGGTCGGTTGCGTGCTCAGCGCAGAGTCGATGTTTCACAGACGCACGGATGCCTCGAAAATAGCCTTCGCGACGCTTGCAGAGCGGCTACGCAAAAGCGGCTACCTGGTCTTCGACGCACAAGTCATGAACCCACACCTCGCGAGTCTTGGCTGCGTGGAGATCCCTCGACACAAGTATCTCGACGCGATCGAAGCGGCGAACACTCGCTCGCCCCACACGCCGATCAATGTTTGGGAGTGAGGTCTGCGTAGGTCACGACGGCAATCAACATCAGCATCATCAAGAGACCCACGGCGTGGATTTGCGCTTCTACTTTTGCGTCTGGTTTGCGCCGACTCGCTGCCTCGAAACCAAGAAACAGCAGCCGACCTCCATCGAGCGCTGGAATGGGCAACAAGTTGAAGCCACCCAGATACGCCGACAGCACGGCGAGAAACTGAAACAGATCTCCGACGCCGCTCTTCGCGGCTGCTGCGGCCATCTTCGCCATGCCGACAGGACCGCTCGCTTGGAGTTTGTCTTTGCCGGTGACCATTCGCACCAGACCCACGACGAGTTCGCCGACGACTTGCGGGGGTCTGATGACGGAGAGTTTTGCGGCTTCACCGACGCCAATCGCGCTGGTGTGCGCGTCCGGGCCGATCATGATCTTGCCCTCGTTTTCTGCGCCTTTTGGACGTGGCGAGACCACCATGTGAAACGGGCGCGGTCGACCATCGCGTTCGATGATGATGTCGATGGGTTCGCCTGCATGCGAGCCGACGGCTTTGATGAGTTCGTCCCACGTGGCGATGGGCGTGCCGTCTACGCTGACGATCCGATCACCATCGCGCATGTCTGCCATCGACGCCGGACCGTCCGGATCGACAGACACACGCATGCTGGTTCGGTCTTCGATGGTGCGGCCGCCGACCATGAAGCCAATGAAAAACAAGATCGACGCGAAGAAGTAGTTCGCGAGCGGACCCGCTGCGATCGTGCAGATGCGACCCCAGAGCGATGCGTTTTGATAACTGCCCTTGTCTTTGGGATCGTTCTCTTCGTACGGATTCATGCCTGCGATTTGCACGTAGGCGATGAACGGAATGAGAGCGATTTGAAAGGTGGTCGGGCTACCTGCGGGTTGATGCTTGTAGAGACGCGGCCCAAAGCCGATCGAAAAACGCGTGACCCGCATGCCGAAGCGCCTCGCGGCAAAGTAGTGGCCGGACTCGTGGACGACCATCAGCACGGCGAGACCGAGCGCGCCGACGAGGTAATAAGCAGGCGACATTGACCTCTATCCTAACGCCACATTCGCCAGCGCGCATCTCGCGTCAGTCACATGAACGAAACGCCGATGGAGAACGTCGGAAACCCTACGCGCATCGTCAACGCGACGTGCTCGTTGAAGTGGAATCGCCCGCCGACGGTAAACCATGGGGTGACACTGAAGTGCGTGGGGCCATTGCGGCAGAACCTCTGCCCGTTCGCGTCGTAGCAGTAGGTGTCATCGAAGAACCCGTAATAGGGCGCGATTCCTGGTTCTGCCATGACGCTCCAGCGCTTGGCGACGTAGAAGTTCCACTGGAACGCGATCGGAAAATACAGGTAGTTGGCGCCGCAGCCAAAGCCGTTGTCGAAGTAGCAGTTGTTGTAGTGCAAAAAGTCGACGCCAAACGAGATGGCAGGCGTGTTGTTGATCTTCGGAATCGGGCCGTTGTCCATGAGCGGAATGCTCGCGCGAACTCCCGCACCAAATCCAAACCCACCCCAGCCAAGGACTCCCCAACCGAGCAAGCCGTGCGGCTCGATTTCGACGGAATAGTGCGGGTGGTCGCCGGGCGTCTTGATGGTGCTGTCCGCGTTTGCGAGTGAGGGAACTGCGGCGAGCGCGAGGCTCAGGGCGATTGAGTAGTGCCAGCTCTTCATGAATCCTCCGTAGGGGGGTCGCTTCGGTCGGTCAGCGCGACGTGTCTTGTCATCGGCGGATCGCATGCTCGTCGCTCAGCAAGAAGCATGCGTCTCCAATAACAAGCGCGAATTGAGGGCTCGTCGTGCAGTTTCGCCACACCGCAAGCCAGTGAGTTGCGAGAGAGCCACAGTGGGTTATGGCGGGTGGGTCGATCATCGTTGTTGCTAGGTACGACGAGGGCACGTCACGCAGGCAAAAACGCGGGCGTACAGTTGAAAGGAACTGCATCGGCGGGATGAACCGCATGGGGGCGAGCATACTCCGATTGCGTCACGATTCCACGGTGTGAGAAGACCAGCCCATGCATCGGGCGTTTTCGTGGTGGTCGTCGTGCGCGATGATCACGATCGCTGCGATCTCGCGCGCCGATGACGTGGTGGAGGACGTCACCGTCCGCGGATCGCGCGCAAATGCTTTTGTGTCGACCTCGAAGGAGAGCGACGCGCCTCGCGAGATCACCGACGTGGCGAGTTTGGTCGATGCGCTGCCTGGTGTTCACGTGAGGCGACTCGGCTCCGACGACGGCTTCGCGACCCTCTCGATTCGCGGAACCGCTTCGACGCAGGCGAACGTGATCCTCGCGGGGATTCCGCTCTCGGGCGGAGCGGATCCCTCTGTGGATTTGTCGAGCTTGCCTCTTTGGCCTGGAGCGCGAGCGCGTGTGTTTCGATCGTTTTCGCCGGCATCATTTGGGCAAGGATCGCTCGGTGGAACTCTCGCGCTCGATCCTGCCCTCGCAAAGGACATCTCGCGAACAGAAGTGTGGAGCGCGTTTGGATCGTTTGGCGTGGCGCGATTGCGAGCCGGCGACGTGCGCGATCTCGGGCGTGGGGTGCGCATCGCGACCGGACTCTCCGCGTCGCGCGCCGACGACGACTACACATACATCAACCCGCCGGAGTTTTTACCCCACGAAACAACGCGACAGAACGCGCGTCACGCAGACGTGAACGGGCTCGTCAGCGTCATGATGCCGATCGCATTGGGCCCTGAAAAACGGGCCTATTTGCGTGTGTTGACGATGATTCAGTCGCGCGATCAACACTTGCCGGGAACTCTCTACGTGCAAACGCCCGCGCAACGGCTCTCGATGAATCGCCAAGTTTTGGGTCTCGAACTGACCGTGCCAGCGGGGAGCGGGGCGTCGTATTTTCGCGCGTGGGGTCGTCGCGAGGGACGAACACTCACGGACGAGCCGATCGGTCGCCCGTATGATCCGTCTCGCGCCCAGAGTGTGATCGTCGCAGCGGGTGGCGGCGTGGGTTGGCGAGGGCGTGCAGGAAAGACCGTGCGCGTCGACGGCATATTGGACCTTCGCGCAGAGCGGTTTGCTCCCGGAAATTACCTGGGTCCTTCACCACCCGAAGGCGCAACACGTGTCGCGATCGGTACGGGCGTCGACGTCGACTGGCAACCGCTCAAGTCGCTTGGTCTCAACGCGAGTGGGCGCGTCGACGTGTGGCACGACGCGTCGCTCGACCCGGCGATCGGTTCTTCGAGTGATGCACGACCGACAGCGCACCTCGGCTCGGAAGTCTTGCTCGGACCGGTCGTGCTCGATGCTCACGGTGGCGCAGTCGCTCGGCCGCCCAATTTTGCGGAACGTTTCGGATCGTCTGGCGGCTCACTTCCCACACCCGATTTGCGCACCGAGTCCGCCTGGACGACCGACATCGGCGCGCATGTCGCTGCAAAAAAAGGCCGCTTCAGTGGGTCAGCAGAACTCGTGGGGTTTGGCACTTGGGCCAGCGACCTGATCACATTCGTGCCGGTGTCGGCTCGCAGTGTGCCCAAGGCCATCAACATTGGTGAGGCGCGCATCTTGGGAATCGAAGCCAGCGCAGTCGCCAAATTTTTCGGTGCTCGCGTGCGTGCGAGTTACACGGGTCTGTCGACGACGAACTTCACGGGATGCGCGCTTGGGAGTTGTCCGCCGTTGCCTGGACGACCTGCGCACGACCTCGCGATCGACGTCTCGTACACGATCGGGGTGGCGACTCTGCGTTACGGCTTGGACGCTCTCGCCGGAATGCGCGCCGACGCAGCAGGCACGATCGTGGTTCCACCGCGAGTGCTCCAATCCATCGGCGGGCGGCTGGAAATAGGCCCGCGCGTGACGTTCGCGATCGACGTGCGCAATCTGTTCGACGTGCGGACGGGGGACTATGCGCAGTCGTTCAACAACACCGTCGTCGCTTATCCGATCGGCGATGCGTACGCGTATCCCCTGCCCGGTCGTAACTTCCTCGCGAGTGTGCGCGTGCGCAGCGAGTGATCACTTGAGCGGATGGGCGAGAAAAAACTGCACCATGGTCTCGGTCGCGCTGATGTCGTTGCTGGTTTTGCCGACGAGCGGTACGGGCACCCCGCCTGGCCACGTGTGCCCGCCTCCTTCGATTTTGCAGTGAACGACTTCGCTGCCGAGCAGGCAGGTGTCGTAGAGCGTGCACGTCGCGTCGCCTTGTTGGTAGATGACTTTGCCGCTTCCCAAGCACGAATCTTTGTTGCGCCAGATCGAGAGCGTCTCTGCGGTCGATCGGAAATTCAGCGCCCCCAAGCCACTTTGGAAGCTGGCCACGCCGCCGTTATAAGGGACGATGGGATCAGCCGTGCCATGGAAGTCGAGTACGGGCACAGGCCGCGATGGCTTGCAGCCGGTTGGGTCAACACCCATCTGACCTGCGACAGGAGCGATGGCGGCAAAGGTGTCTGCCATCTCGCATGCGAGGCGATACGACAGAAACCCGCCATTCGAATAGCCTGTAGAATACACGCGCTTGGGATCGATGCACCAATCGGTCTCGAGTCGAGCGAGCATGGCTTTGACGAACGCGACGTCGTCGACCGCGTTGGTCCACGCCGTGCCGCAGCAGTCACCCGCGTTCCAACTCGTGGCGACACCCTCGGGGTACACGACGATGTAGCCGTGGGTGTCAGCCGACTTGTCCATGCGCGAGATCACTTTTTGGATCAGCGCCGAGTTGCTGAAACCGTGGAAATTCAGCACCAACATGGTGCCGCGAGTCGGATCGTAGGCGAGAGGGACGTGAACGTAGAATGTCCGCGTGAGGCCGCCGCTGTTGAGTGTGATGGTCTGATCGCCCGTGCCCAGACTCTTGCCCGAGCAGGTGAAGGTGCTGCCTGCGCCGCCGTCGAAGGTGGGGGCGCGAGTGGTTCCTCCTTCTGGATCGGGATCGGCCGTTGGGTAGGCTCCGTCGAGATCGAGATAGATGGTGCCCGCATCCACAGGGTGGCCTTCCCAGCCGTTGTGAACGGGAGCGCTGTCGCCACACGCGATGAAGAGGATCGCCGTCGCGGTCGCGAGAGAACTGCTGACGACCACCGACCATCGCATGCAGTGCGGCGTAGCACGATCGGCCGCGCTCAGCCCTGAAAATAGCCGTGTTTGGGGATCGGACACGGCGGTCTTGGGAGTGGGTTTGTCCGTGTGCTAGCTTCCGCGCGCTTTCGATCAAGGACGGCGCCAATGACCCAGTCACAGAATCCCGGCAACAAGCCGCAGCAGCAAGGACCCGAGCCGGGCAACGCTGGCATCTCTCTCACCGGAGGCGCCGCAATCCTCGCGCCCATCACGTCGTTCCCGAACGGAGTGCCGTCGAACGCGTTGGTGCTCATCCCGCTTGGACCGAATGGCGCGCCCATCGAAAAACAAATCATCGACGGGCCTGTCGCGCTCAAAGTCGAGGAAGTTTGGAAGCTGCTCGGCTTCAACGGACCGGCCGTTCAAGTGCAAGACGACCAAGGTCGACCGATCGCCATTGGTCGAGACGATCTCCTTGCTGGCCTCGAAAAACACTACAACGAGGACAGCAGCGATCTCGCGCGCGGCCGCATTTTGGCGCAAGAATTGATGAAGTACACCTTCTTCGAGCGCGCAGAAAAAGTGCTAGCCAAGATCGTCGCGCTGGGTGGCGACGGTGACGATTGGCTCGCGCTCGGCGTCGCGCAGCTGCAACAAGAAAAGTGGGACAAGGCCGAGTCGACCCTCAAGGGCGCGCAAAACTTGATGAAGGAAAATCCTTATCCGAGTTTGCACCTCGCCAAAGTCTGCGCGGGCAAAAAAGACAAGAAGGCCGAGCGCGACACTGTCGAGCGCGCCATCACAATCGCTCCAAACTCAGTGGACGCGTGGGCGTACCTCGCCAATTTTTTGCGTGAGCAAGACGGCGAAGACAAAGCGAACGCGACCATCGAAGAGATGAGCAAGACGCCCGTCAACGCGAAGACAGCGGCTCCGTTCATTGCTTTGCAGGGCTTCTATGCGAACGACGAGAAGCTGCGCGACAAAGCGATTTCGTACGCAAAAAAAGCCGTGGAACGCGCGCCAGAAGATCCGCTCGCGTTGCTCTGTCTGTCTGCGCTTTACGGTCAAGGCGGCAAGCTCGACGAAGTGATCAAGATGCTCGCGCCGCACGAAGCGATGATGCAAAAAGACGTGCGCCTCGCGCACAACTACTTCGAGGCGCTCTTCCAAGCGAAGGACATGCCCAAGATCACTGCGCTGCTCAACAAGCTCGCGACGAGTCCCAATCGCGAAGTAAAACAGTTTGCGATCGATCGCTCACGCGCGCTCCAGCAGTTCTTGGCGCAGCAGCAAGCCGCGCTCGCTGCCTCGGCAAAGCCAGCTTGAATTCGACTGGCAGCCACCGTCCGTAGTTCACGTGCGTCTGCGCATGAGCGCAACGAAGAGCGGCCCTCCGACGAGCGCCGTGATCGCGCCGACGGGTGGCGCAGTGTCGAGCCATCGATACAGGCCGCGACTCGCGGCGTCGCACAACACGAGCACTGTCGCGCCACCGAGAATCGAGATTGGCAAGAGCCGTCGCGCGTCTGGGCCCACGACTCGTCGCATGGCGTGAGGCACGATGAGACCAACAAAACCAATGAGGCCGGTGGTCGAGACGATCGCCCCTGTCACCAGTGAGCACGCGATGAACACCCTTATTTCTAGCCCTCTGACGTCGATGCCCAAATGCGAGGCTGCGTCGTCGCCAAGAGAGAGAACGTTGAGTCGGCCCGCGTCCATGAGCAACATCCCAAGACCGATCGCCACATAGAACGCGACGAACCCGAGCACCATCGGACTTTGAACGTCCAAAAATCCCATGAGCCAGAACAACAGCTCTTGTGCCTTGTTCGCAGACACGAGGGTCTTCATGAAGGTGATGGCGGCCGCCGCGATCGCATTGACGACGACGCCTGCGAGCAACATCGGCTCGCTGCCTGGACGACCCGAGGCGCGCGCCAGCGAGTACACGAGCATCGTCGCGCCGAAACCACTCGCGAGCGCGACGAGCGGCACGAGCGACGCGCCCCAGATGGTGGCGCCGGTCAGACCGAGAAGAATCGCGATCGTCGCCCCGAGAGCCGCACCACCAGAAACGCCTAAAACATAGGGTTCCGCGAGGGGGTTCCGCAAGACCGCTTGGAAGGCAACTCCCACCGCCGCGAGCCCTCCTCCTGCAACGACTCCCAGCAACACGCGCGGCAGTCGCATGGTGAAGACGACATCGCGATCACCGGACGACGCGTCGACGATGGCCGTCCACACAGACGCGTGACCACTACCAATCGCGAGGCCGACGATCATCGCAGCCACCAACGCAAGCACTCCCAGCGCGAGCGCTCGAAACCTCATCCCGTGAGATTTCGCTCGTAGATGATGCGCAGTCCGACCAGCGTGAGATCGTCCGAGACCTCGTCGATGCTCTTGGTGAGCGGGGCGATCAGGCGTGCAAGTCCGCCCGTAGCGAGCACGCGCGTTTCGCCGAGTTCCTCTTTTAGTCGAGCGACGAGTCCGTCCACGAGTCCGACATATCCGAACACGATGCCCGACTGCATCGCTGTGACGGTGTTTTTTCCGACCGCCTTTGCCGGTTTTTGAATCTCCACGCGCGGCAACTTCGCGCCTCGCGAAAAGAGCGCGTCTGCCGATATCTGGATGCCCGGACAGATCGCGCCGCCCAAGTATTCGCCCTTTTGCGAGACACAATCGAAGGTCGTCGCGGTGC
>JAYVXK010000839.1:0-4461 GCA_043785265.1 Myxococcales bacterium
GGCGACCGCGCGCAGTATCGACTCTTCTTCGACAACTTGAACTCGCGCTTCGCGGGTCGCGAGAACATCACGCACCTCGTGATGTACAAGAAGATGCCGGGCTTCATCAAAAACTTGGATACTGAAGCCGCGATCGTTCTGCGCTTCGATCTTGCTGCGCTCGCTGCAAACACGGGCAATCTCACGCAAGCGCTCTACGACTCGGGGTCGTACATTCGCTTGTTTTACCGAACGGGTGGAGACGACAAAAAGCCGCAAGGGCTCTCCGCTACGTTCTTCCCACTCGACACTGATCGCTTCCGACTCGGCTATCTCTACGACATCTCGTGGGGCGGCACGGCCGCGGCGATCAACCAGTCGATTTTTCCGCGCATCCAAGGCAGCTCGCCTGGCTTGAAAGTGCAGTTCGATCTGCCTGATCGTTTTTATGCGTTCGCGGGTTTCAAGACCGCGACGATCATTCAGCCGCAGCAAGTCCTCAATCCCGGCGGCGAGAACGACGTCGAGACCGTGCGTGTAGGCGAGACGAATTTCGGTTGGCTCGGCGGCGTGGGTGTCGACGCGACCAAGAACTTCCGCTTCGATCTCGGCGGCGGTTACTTCCAACAAGGCAAGTTCGACCTCGAGGACGTGCGCGGGCAGAACGTCTACACGTACGGCGGCTCTGCGCGTGTGGTCGTGCACCAAAACATGCCAGTGCCGCAGTCGCTCGACTACTTGCTCTACCGCAACGATCCGATGTCGCCGATGACGCTGTTCACCTTGCCAAGCTACAACCCGTCGCAAGTGAGCTGGAGCGTGAGCGCTGAAGGCAACGTGCTCGCGCAACGTCTCAAGGACTACGACACCGCAGGAAAAACGCGTGATCAAGTCGCGTATGCAGGCGCGCTGCAAGGCGTCGTGAATGCCGGTTATCTGCGTTTGAGCGCGACAGGCATCGTGCGCAACTTGAACTATGTCGTTCGCAACGTGCCTGGCTTCATTCCCTTTCAAACACTCCCGAGCGGCGCCGAGAACTCGCCCGAGCTCTTTGGTTCGGTGAGCGCGGACTATCACTTTCCTGCGTTGCACCTCACGCCGGGCATCGGCGGCGGCGTTCAATTGCCTTCGACGTTCAAGAGTCAGTTCAACGACGGTGCGCTGCAAGGCTCACGCACGATCGTGGTTCGCTCTCAGGGTGATGAGTCGATCCTGCCGCTCAACAAAGACCGCACGCCGATCGTGCAGGCCCGCATCAGTCTCAAG
Source organism: Myxococcales bacterium (assembly GCA_043785265.1). Taxonomy (GTDB): domain Bacteria; phylum Myxococcota_A; class Polyangia; order Polyangiales; family Polyangiaceae; genus JANYHY01. The sequence continues at coordinate 1,246 of JAYVXK010000839.1, forward strand.
TGGGACCTGTCATCGATCATCAGCGCGGTCATCTGGGCGCAAGTCGTTCGCGACAACAACGGCACCCTCGTGGTCCGCGACCCCACCGAAGGCACCGCCTCCCTCCGCGTCTTCCAAGACCCGTGGCGATTGGGCATCGGCACGGCGCTACAAGCGCGTTTTTAGTGGCAAGGCCCTCCTCCAGGGCCCCCTCCCCACCACTCGAAGTGCCACGCTTCGCTTGGGACTGTTCGCTTGAAACCGTATTGCGCACCGTGTTGCGCGAGCCAATGCGCGACGCCGGGTGCGCTCGTGTTGAGGTCGACGGCGTGGCCGCTCTGATGGTTGCTGTAGCCGGGTTTTGCCGCGAGGTTGCAGCCGTTGCACGAGCAGCTCGTGTAGCAATGATAGAGATATTGCTGCTGGCTCATCGTCCGAAACCCGCTCACGACATGCAGGTTGATGCCGCTGTTTCGCGCGGCCTGCGCCATGACGTAATAGGCGTTGGCCGTGTGCTCCTCGACTGCTTTGCCATCGACCGTGACCGCGGTGATCGCCATCGGGTTGCCGCCGGAGTAGCCCTGGTCAGAGTGCTTCGCGCAGCTGATCGAGCTGAGCTCCTGAGAGGTCGCGCTCGTCTCGACTGGTTCGGTGAAGTCTTCTCCGCTGGCGGGGTCGGCTGAGGTCGCCGCACACGCCACCATCGTCGTCACGCCAAAGAGCATCGCCCAGATCATGCCGAGTTTCATGCGAGTCCGTAGTGCATCGATCGGGCCGCAGAGATTCTCGCGCGCGATCACGAAGCCCACATGTCGGCATCGACCAGAATCGCGATGGCGCGCGAGGTTCGCGCGATTGCGGCCAAGCGGCGGTGGATCAGCGATCCACGTGGTGCGTCGGTCGCGACCTAGTGTTGACCGCGCCGCGGCATAGCCGCAGACGTGCCGTCCTATTTATTTTTGCGACGACGGAAGAAGCGCGCGATGGGTCCAACGCCACCTGCGATGCCCGCCATCACGAAGCTCGAACCGAAAAAGATCGCGTCCCACAGGCCACTCGACACAGCACCCGTTTGACGGAGGATGACCGTCATCACGAAGCGCTGCGCGAGCGCACCAAATCCGTACGTCGCAAACGCAACGACGAACGTGCGCTTGAGATCGCCAGAGAGTTCGACACTCTTGACGCTGTTTTTCCAAACGATGCGCTTGACGTGCAGCACGAAAAACACGACAGGGCTTGCTGCGGCGAGCAAACAGCCCGCGATGATCAAGACCGATTCTGTGAGCGTGAGATCGCCTTGATGGAGGTAGCGCAAGATGCCGCCGAGTCCGTCCACGAACCCGCCGACGAGCCACAAGAAGAGCGCGAAGCTCGTTCCGACGATCGTGGGCCGCGCCATACGCGCTTCGCCGCTCGATGAAATGACCGTTGCGCCGCTTTGCCCATCGCGCGCCATCATCGTGCGCGCGGTCGGATCAGCGTTGATTTGAGCTGCTTTGACGATCGTCGCGCCGTCGCTCTTCTTGAGGAGCGCTTGCAGGGGTGCGCTCGCTGCGAGTGTGCCGGCGTCGAATGGATCGAGCGCGGCGTCGAGTTCGATCATCGTCTGAAAACGATCGGCGGGGTTTTTTGCCATCGCCTTTTGCACGACGAGCTCCAACGCTTCTGGAATCGTCGGATTGATCTTGCGAGGGCGCTCGGGATCTTCGGTGATCACGAGAGTGAGTGTCGCGGTTGCGTCGTCGAGGTCGAACGGCTTTCGACCTGTGAGCGCGTGGTAGAGCATCGCGCCAACCGAATAGACGTCTGCGCGAGCATCGACCTTGTCGCCGCGCGCTTGCTCTGGCGCCATGTAACTCGGCGTGCCCATGACAACGCCTGTTTTCGTGAGGTTTGCGTTGTCTGAAGGGCCGGCTTTGCTGATGCCAAAGTCGAGAACCTTCACGCCGATCACACCAGCGCCGGCCGTCAAGAACACGTTCTCCGGCTTCATGTCGCGATGAACGATGCCCTTTTCGTGAGCGGCAGAGAGCGCACGACAGACTTCACGCGCGACACGCACTGCAGTCGCCGAGTCGATCGGACCGCCGTGTTTCTTGAGGTAGTCGCCGAACTCTTCGCCTTCGAGAAACTCACCGACGAGATAAGGGCGCCCGTCGGGTGTCTTGTGAACGTCGAAGACGTCGAGGACGTTGGGGTGACCGATGCTGCTGGCGGTCTCGGCCTCGCGTTGAAATCGGGCGACAATCTCAGGGTCCCGTGCGAATTCGTTGTGGAGGACTTTGATGGCGAAGCGACGATCCTTCAATCGGAGGTGACGCGCTTCGTAGACGCGACCCATGCCCCCCTCCCCGACCACGCGAGTCACTTGATAGGCATCGCCGAGCACTTTGCCGATGAGCGGGTCTGCACCTGCCTCGCCTTCGAGTTCGAGAGGTGTGCCATCGCGTGGGCAAATGAGAAAGTCGACTGGATAGCGACTCTGACAGGTAGAGCAAGTCCGCGGCAGGGTCGCGTCAGCCGGCGGAGGACTCGGCGACGGCGCTGCAACACCCACGGTGGGCGAAACACCAGACGGGGGTTCAGGAGAAATGGCGTCAGGTCGCGGCAATGACTTTCCAGGTGCAGGGACTGGCAAGGGCTCAGTGTTGATAGTGCGCACCGGACCCGTCGCCATGTGAGAGCGATGGTACCACCAGGCCGCTTGGGTCGCGAGTGCGATCACCCCTCGCTTTTGGCCGCGATTTGTACTTTGGCGACAAAACCGCGAGCCGAGCGACGAAGCAACCAGCCAGCGATTGCTTTGATGAAGGTCACTCTTGACGAGTGCCCCAAAAGCATAATACTTCGCACACGAAACTTTCGCATTCGGTCTAGTTCGCAAGAGGTCCCTGCAATGTCCAACGATCTGCGTTTTGACGGGCGAGTTGTCATCATCACTGGAGCAGGCAACGGCCTCGGCAAGGCGCACGCGCTCTTGTTTGCTTCGCGTGGCGCAAAGGTCGTCGTCAACGACCTCGGCGGCAAACACGACGGCACGGGCAAAGCGTCCGCCGCTGCGGATGCCGTCGTCAAAGAGATCAAAGACAAGGGTGGCGAAGCGGTCGCCAACTACGACTCGGTCGAAGACGGCGCGAAGATCGTGCAGACCGCGATGGACTCGTTTGGTCGCATCGACGTGGTCGTCAACAACGCGGGCATCCTGCGCGACACGTCGTTTCAGAAGATCACCGA
>JAYVXK010000840.1:0-4459 GCA_043785265.1 Myxococcales bacterium
CGTCCCCGTCCGCCGGCCCCATCCCCGCTCCCATCCCCGTCCCCGTCCGCCGCTCCCGTCCCTGTCCCCGTCTCCGCTCCCGTGATACCGAGACCGCCATGCGCGTGGTGGTGATCGGGGGCGGAGTCATGGGATGCGCGACGTCGCTTGCGCTGGCACAGCGTGGTGCGAGCGTCGTGATGCTCGAACGAAGTGTGCCTGGGGCAGAAGCGTCGAGCGCTGCCGCCGGCATCTTGGGCGCTCAGGTCGAAGCAAAAACACCCGATGCGAACGTGGACCTGCTCGTGCGCGCGCGCGACGACTACGCCGAGTGGGCAGAGACGCTGAAATCTCGGTCTGGAATAGATGTATGTTACAAGAAAAGCGGCGTGCTCGTGGTTGCGATGACCGAAGTCGAAGAGCAAGCCATCACGCAAACGGTCGCGTGGCAAAAGCAGGCGGGGTTGCGAGCGGAGCTTCTGCGTGACCGTGCGGTGCGAGAGGTCGAGCCTTGTCTTTCGAACGAAGTCCGTTGCGCCGCCTACTTCGAAGACGACGGTCAGGTCGATCCCAAGCGTTTATTGCGAGCGCTGGTGACCGCGATCTCGCGCGAAGGCAAGATCGTGATCAAGAGCGGCGCGAGTGTTCGCAGTCTTCTGTGCGAGCGTGATCGTTGTGTCGGCGTGAACACTGACGATGGTGAAGCACGCGGCGATGCGGTCGTGCTCGCGGCGGGCAGTTGGTCGTCGCTCGTGCCAGGTGTTCCCGAATCGATGCCGCAAGTGCGACCGGTGCGTGGACAACTCGTCCAACTCGACGAGCACCCGCCGATGCTCGACACCATCTTGTTTGGGGCTGGTGGTTATGTCGTGCCGCGCGGAGATGGGCGTGTGGTCTGTGGTTCGACCATGGAGCGCGTCGGCTTCAAACGCGAGGTCACCGCCGAGGGAGTGCGTGGGGTGCTCGCGACTGCGATCAGACTGTGTCCCAGTCTCGCGGGCGCGCAGGTCGACTCGATGTGGTCGAACTTCCGTCCCGAATCAGCGAGCGGCGCGCCGATGATCGGAGCCTCTGGATTGCCCGGACTGTTCCTCGCGACGGGCCATCATCGCAATGGCATCCTGCTCGCTAACCACACGGCTGAACTCGTCGCGAACGCGGTACTCGCGAACGCACCCTAAGACTAAGGACTGACCATGGACCAGAACGAAGCCAAGTTGCTCGCCGCGCGCGCCGCCATTGATCTGTTGCCGAGCGACGGGACGATCGGGCTCGGATCGGGATCAACCGCCAAGTTGTTCGTCGACGAAGTGGGCGCACGCGTGCGCAAAGGCGCAAAATATCGAGGCGTGCCGACTTCGCAAGCGACACGCGCGCAAGCTCTGGCGCTCGGCATTCCACTGCTCGGCGACGAAGAGTCATGGGACATCTCTCTCTCGGTCGATGGCGCAGACGAAGTCGACGAGCGACTCAACTTGATCAAAGGCGGTGGCGGCGCGCTCACTCGCGAAAAGATCGTCAACCACGCTTCGCACAAGAACGTGATCATCGTGGACGAGACGAAACTCTCGCGCCGACTTGGCGAAAAGTGGGCGGTGCCTGTCGAAGTGCTGTTGTTTGGCCGAGAGCAAACTCGCCGCTGCCTCGCGGAAATCGGACGAGTCACTCAGCGCGAGAAAGACAACAAGCCGTTCGTCACCGACGCCGGAAATGCGATCTACGATGTGTCGGTCGGACCGATGGATGACCCGGCAAGCATCGATCGCATCATGAAATCGATCCCCGGAGTCGTCGAAACAGGTTTCTTCATCGCGCGCGCAGACGTCGTGATTGTCGCTGGATCGAGCGGCGTGCGAACGCTTCGCCGCTGAGTGGATCGCAGCGTGACAGAGCTCGGCAATGAGCGCTGCTCGGCTGAGAACTCTTGCACTGACGCATCGATGTCACTGGCAAAATGACTCGTAAGGTGCGAGAAATCCCCGCTCCCATGGAAGCGGCGCGCCCACGAGCAATGGCCCCATGACGCCACCGCTTCGCTCGTTGCCACCGCCGCCCTCGGGACGTTCAGGACGCACGATTGCGTCGTTCATCGATCGACTGGCCGCGCTCCAGGCCGATCGACCGTGGCTGCCGCTCCTGATGGTTCTTGTTGTCAGCGTGGTGGGTGGTTGGCTCGCCACGCAGCTCGAGCTCCGCACGCGCTACGACCAGATGCTGCCTGACTCTCAGCCGAGCGTCATCGAGATGCGACGCGTGGCAGACAAGACCGTCGCGGCGCAGAGCGTGATGATCGTCCTCGAAGGCGACGACACGCGCGTGCTGCGCGCCTTGGGGGACGCGCTGGTACCCGCGCTCGAATCGCTCGGAAAAGACCTGGTTTCGTACGCAGAAGACGGCGTGCAAAAAGCGCGGACGTTCATTCGCCCGCGCGCAGGCCTCTTCGCCAAAACAGAAGAACTCCAAAAACTCCACGACGACATCGAGAGGCGTTGGGATTGGGAGGTCTCTCATGCAACCGGTACCGCACTCGACGACGACGACGCGCCTCCACCGATCGACGCGGTCGACATCAAGAAGCGCTTTGGTGGAGAAGGATCAAAAGAGCGCTTCCCAGATGGCTACTACCAAGCAGACGATGGTCACGCGCTCGTCGTCGTCGTCCGCACTCCGATCGCAGCCGGCGATCTCGGGCGAGGTTTCGCGGCGCGCGAAAACATCCAGCGAGTCGTCAATGACGTCGTGCGACAAAACCCCGAGTTTTCAAGCGTAAAAGTAGGGTACGCGGGCGACCTCACCACGAGTCTCGCCGAATACGGAGCGATCAAGACCGACCTGCTCCAAGTGGGATTGATGGGTGTCGGCCTCGTCTTGCTGGTCGTGCTGCTCTACTTCGCGCGCCTGCGAGCCTTGCTCGTGATGGGCATCACGATCATCTGCGGACTGTGTTGGACGTTTGGTCTCACCAAGCTCGTGATCGGCCACATCAATGTCGCGACGGGCTTCTTGTTCAGCATCGTCGCGGGCAACGGCATCAACGTGGGCATCTTGTATCTCGCCCGCTATTACGAAGAACGGCGCTCAGGTCGAACCGCACGCGACGCGATCGCAGCCACGCACAAAGCTACTTGGCAATCGACACTCGTCGCCGCTGTCACCGCCGCGGCCGCGTACATGTCCTTGTCGGTCACCGACTTTCGCGCGTTCAAGCACTTCGCGTTCATTGGTGCTGCAGGCATGCTCGCTTGTTGGGTCGTCACGATCTTGACGTTGCCCGCGCTGCTCATCGTGTTTGATTCGAACACGGATCACACCAAATTCGCGGGCCGAACGAGCTTGATTCCGCGTTTGCGCTCGCGGGGACTCTCTTACGGCCACGTCTTCAGCGCGCTCGTTCCCAAGGCACCCAAGTTGGTCGTGATCGTCGGCATCATGATCGGCTGCGTGGGCGCGTGGGCCACGGCTCGATATGCCCGTAGCGATCCGATGGAATACGATCTTCGCAAAGTCAAAAACGATCGCACGGGCAGCGACGAGATGTATCGCGCGGGCGAAGTCGCCGACAAAATTCTCGGCGAGTACAAGAACTCGATGGTCGTTCTCACGGACTCTCCCGATGACGCGCGTGAACTCGAGACGATCCTCAAGGCACGTTGGACAGAAGCGCCGCCAGACAAGAAACCCTTCGAGGGCGTCCATTCGCTGTTCGACTTCGTCCCTCCCAATCAAGAGATCAAACTGCCCACTCTGCTCGACACAGCCGATCGCATTCGACACGCACGCGAGCGCGGCTGGGTGAAAGACGCCGACTGGAAAGAACTCGAACCGATACTGCCGCCGGCTGATTTGAAGGTGTTTGGCATCGAGGACCTCCCCGCCGATCTCTCGCGATCATTCACCGAAAAGAACGGGACACGCGGCACGCTGGTGCTCATTCAACCGACGGTCAGTGAGAACGACGAGGACCTACGTTACCTGATTCGCTACGCGGACAGCTTTCGCGAGACCAAGTTGCAGAGCGGTGTGGTCGTCCGCGGCAGTGGACGCGCTGTCGTGTTTGCCGACATCCTCAAGGCGGTCACCCAGGACATCCCCAAAGCAGTCGCGCTCTCGCTCGTGATGACGTTCGTCACGGTGTTCTTGACCTTCCGCCGCGGCATCTACTCTCTAAGTGTTTTGCTCGCGCTCTTCGTGGGATTGGCTGGGGTGGGTGCCTATCTCTACTTTGGAAATGTGCGCATCAACTTTCTCAACTTTGCCGCCCTTCCCATTACCTTCGGCATTGGTGTCGACTACGCCGTCAACTTGATGCAGCGCTACCACCAAGATGGCAACGCCAAAAAGATAAGGAGCGCGCTCGAGACCACCGGCGGCGCTGTGGTGCTCTGCAGTCTGACGACCATCCTCGGTTATGTCGCGCTCATCAAGTCGCACAATCAGGCTATTCGGAGCCTCGGAAGCGTCGCGGTCGTGGGAGAGATCT
>JAYVXK010000841.1:0-4456 GCA_043785265.1 Myxococcales bacterium
GGTCATGACGCACTCCCTTCGGTCGTTGCGCTCATGTCATCCGCTCTCGTGGTCGACAGCAGTCGCCCACTCGACCTTGGATGGTCATGACGCACTCCCTTCGGTCGTTGCGCTCATGTCATCCGCTCTCGTGGTCGACAGCAGTCGCCCACTCGACCTTGGATGGTCATGACAGCGCCTCGAGACGTGACGCGACCGTGCGTTGCATCTCTTCCCAGGTCGCGCGGGCCTCGAAGAGCACTGCGTGTTCCGGTTCGAGGTACGCGACTACGTTCGCGGCGTACTCGTCGTAGGAGAGTTCCGAAGCATGCAGAGCCGCGTCTTCGAGCCAGAGCTTCTGTTTGCCCGAGAGTCGTAGCGACGCCGCCTCAGGCCGCGCGAGGAGGTGACTCAGGTCGAAGACGTCTCTCGCCTGCGGCACGGTGCGCCCAGCGAGCGCGTGGATCTTTTGCGCGATCGCTGCGTGGGTCGCGTAGTGCGTCGCGAGGATGGCAGTCAGCCCGTAGGGCCGGAGGATCTCGGGCTTGGTTGCCTCGAAGCTCGCTCCCTCGATCGCGTCACGCCGGGAGAACTCGATCTTGGTGCGGAGCTCCACCGACAACCCCTCGACACGAAGCCCCGCTTTCCAGCGTTGTGTCGTCGCTGTTTGCTTGGGCGTCGAGATCTCCGCGAGTTCGATTCCCTTGGCTTTCAGCGGTGCGCGAACGAGCGGCGACTCGAGCAGGCGATCGACCTTGTCCTTCAGAGTCTCTTTACGGATCACCGCAACATCGAAGTCGATGTCCTCCGAGTAGCGGACACTCCCAAAATAGAAGCGGAGGTTGCATCCCCCCTTGAGCGCGACGAGCCGCTTGTCCTCGCTCTTCGCGACTAACGCGCGAAGGAACACGAGATGAAACATCTCGATCGATTGCCGTGGCGAAAGAGGCATACATTATCAATACAGAATAACGACGTATGTGTCTAAATATTGTATTGATAAATGGAACGGCTAATCACTTCCATCCCTAGGCGGATTGAATCGCTTCCAGCCAGCGGTCGATCTCCTCGTGGGTTGCCTTCAGCGTTTTGAAGGGCGGTTTTGCATTCCCCCATCCGTCGGCGCCAAACAGATGCCCCAGCCTTTCGTCTGGCATCGGATCTCCAGCGGCCGCGCGCAGCTCTGTCACTTCGGTAGCGGCTTGCTTCCAGAGGGTTGCCTCTTTCTTGGCATCGCCCCGCACCTTGGTGATTGCCGCGATCACCTTCTTGAAGACTCTCTCCACGCCCGCATCGAGCTGCTTCGACGTGAGCGTCTTCGACGCCTTCGCCTTGCGACGCGCGACTCGCGTTGCGTTGGAGCCTGCAGCGAGCAGCTTCTTCAGAGCGGCGGCCTGAGGGTGACGCGCGGCGATGAGCTTCTGCAACACGGGTCGCGCGTACTCCAAATGCATCGCGATCCACTCTTCGGGCTTCCCCTTGGCGCTCTTGCTGCCCACCAGTGTCGCAAAAATCTCCACCACGACTGGGTGACGAATGATGCCGAAGACGACAGTGCGCTCCACTTGCTTCCAGCTCGCGCCGTGGCGCATTCCAGCGATGGCCTTTGGGCTCGCGATCGAAGGTCCTGCGATCGCGAGCAGCTGAGGATCAAGCAGCCAGCTCGCGTATTCGTGGTCGAGATACTTCGGCACGAACTTCTCGTCGACGGTGAGAAAAGGCACGCTGTATGGGAAGGCCTCTCGCGACCTCTCGAACGCCGAGGTCCCCTCCAGTGTGAACGCGAGACGCTCCGCGACCAGCACCGATTCTTCCGGGTCCTTCGGCCGCTTCGCGTAGAGCGCGCGCAGTCTCGCGCACGATTGCGCGGCTGACTTCGGACTACTCCGCAGAATGAAGAGCTCCAGCGCAAAGACCACTTCGAGCAAGCTTTGGTGCATGTTGCCGAAGAACCATCCGCTCTTGCCGAGCTTCTCAAGGAGTGACAGCACGCGGTCCGCCATGACCTCCGCGCCAAGGTGCGCCTCGAGGAGGAAGCATGCCGATCGCCAGTGAAACGAATAGAAGTCGAGGCTCTCTCTCGCGTTCCCGAGGATGGTGTCCGCAACAGGCACTGTGATCGGCGCTTGGTTGCAGAGCGCTTGCTCCATCGGCGCGCGCTGTCGTTCGCCGGTCGCAAAGGCGTGCAGAAAGGCGATCGATGCAGCGCGTGGCCAAGTGATGGCGAACGGAGACGTGATGGCATCGATGAACTTGAACGCGGTGTCTGCCGCTCTCTTGTCCCGCGGATCACCGTCGATCAGCAGCGCAAGGTGAGGCCAGCCGCGCGCGAGCAAGTCGTCGTGCTCGGGAAGGAAGCCCATCCCCTTGGGCCAATGTTTTTTTCGCAGGGCGTCTCGGACCTTGGCGTCGCAGGCTGGGAAGATCGCGATCATGTGTCACCCCCTCCGTCGGTGGGTCCAGTCGCGCGGTTCGGCGCCGCACCAGGACAAGCCACGGGTCGCATTCCCTGCGGTCCGCACGCGGGATCCTTGGGGTTGCAGTCCACCATGTAGAAGTGGATGCCCGGCCCGCACTCGGGGGGCAGCCATTCGGCCGATGTGCTCCGGAGCGGTATGGGTGTTACCGAGGAAGACGGCGCGGGCGTAGGAGAGATGACGGGGGAGGGAGCAGGTTCTTCCTTCGTGCAGGCTGGGGTGGCCACGACCAAGGCGAACCAGAGCGCGTGGGAGTGGGTGCGCATCCTGTTATGGACATGCTCGCAGCGACCACTCCTGCGGTCTACGTGTTTGTAGGCGGCCGGTGTCCACCCGGCTGTACGAATTGTCCACCCGGCTGTACGAATTGTCCACCCGGGTGTACGAATTCCTAAGGGCAGAAAGCTGGCGATCTAAGGGCGCGCACCTCTCCTGTCCCCAGCCCCCACTACACGCGAACCTTCCCACGCGTTACCCTCCGAAATCGGAGCCAGTGCCATGACCACCAAAGCAAACCCAAGCAAACGCGCCATCGTCAAAGTCATCGCCAAACAGGCAAACACTCTCGGCACCGCAGGCGCCAAACGCGCAGAAGATCTCTTGACGCTCATCGCGCGCCGCAAATCGCGCATCCTCGAAGACTTCTACGACATCGGCGAGTCGCTCCACGAGCTGCATCACAAACAACTCTTCACCGCCCTGGGCTTCGACTCCTTCGACGCATTGCTCGCGGCGCGCGAAGTCATGGGCCGCACGCAGGCCTACAAACTCATCACGATCGTCAAGTCGCTGCCTCGCGCTCGCGCCCTCGAACTCGGACAAGAGCGCGCCTACGCACTCGCGGCGCTCGCGGCCGCAACCCCCGGACGCGAGACCGCGAGTGTTCTGTTGCAAACAGGCGTGAAGGTTCACGGCAAAGTGCGCGACGTCACCAAGATGTCGAAGCGCGAACTCGAGGCGGCGAGCAAAATCGTTCGCCCAAAGCGCGCGCGCGATCCGGCTGCAGCAGAGGCCGAGCGCAAGGGTCTGGTGATCGCGAGAGCGTTGAAGAAGCACCGAGTCAAAGCAGACGTCCGAGTGGTCCACACCGACCACGGCTTCGACGTCATCATCCGAGCGCCGATCGACGCGTTGCTCGCAGCGATATTCTAAATCGACTCGGGAAACCCTGACCCTGACCGCTCACGACCCTCGTCGTGCACCTCTCCCCGACCGTGACCGCTCACGCCCTCTTACCCTTTACCTAGTCGCGCACCTCTGCTTGGCCCTGACCGCTCCTTCGGCGGAGGAAGCACCGAGGACACGATCGGCGCGAAAGCCGGCCCACCATGGCCACCGCCACGATGACATCGGGCACATCGTGGAACATGTTGATGGCGACTTTCAAGGGGCGCTGAACGAATGCCCGCGTCGCGGAGGTGGTAGCTCCGTCCCCACGCGCAGGCGGTCGAGGTAGCTCCCGTACACGAAGGACCGATCCCGCTTTCTGCCCGTGATCTCGACGAGCACTCCCGCCGTCGCGAGGAGTGCGATCGCGCGGCCGGCCGTCGGCTTCGTCGTCTCCACGAGCTTCATCACGGACGCGACGGTCACGACTGGGTGCCGGGGCAGCAGCTCGAAGAGCCGAAGCGCAGCGATCGACATTGCCTCTTGCGCGAGAACACGTGCCCGATCGGCGGCGACGAGTGCGAACAGATCGCGCGCAGAGGCGACCGCCTCGTCGGCGATCGTCGCAACGCCCTCGAGAAAAAAGTCGAGCCAGCCCTCCCAGTCGCCGTCGACGCGGACGGAGTTCAGACGAGCGTAGTAGTCCTCGCGATGCCGTTTGAAGAAGAGGCTGAGGTAGAGGAGCGGCTTCGTCAGAAGCTGCCAGTGCTCGAGGAGCAGCGTCACGAGCAGACGCCCAATGCGACCGTTGCCATCTAGATAGGGATGGATAGTCTCGAACTGGACGTGGAGGAGCCCGGCGCGCACGACCGCAGGCAGCGCGTCGTCGCTGT
>JAYVXK010000842.1:0-13892 GCA_043785265.1 Myxococcales bacterium
GCAAAAAGCGCCGCTCGCTTGTGAACGTCGCCTCGACGACCTCTGACTTCGGCTTGCGATCGCCCGTGAAATACTTGGTAAAGCGATAGGCGCCGAGCTCGAAGCCCTCTGCGAGCGTGCGCGCTTTGGTCTCGTAACCATCAGGCAACGCGACCACGACCGTCTTCGCTTTGTCTGCGTTCGCGCTTCGTGAGGCGCGCGCGGCAAAGGAGCGAATGTCTGCGGAGGCGTTCACGTCGCGATCGCCAAGTCCCATCACGATGACTTTGGATGCGTGGATTTTGCCGTGGGTCTGGAGCGACACGACGCTCTCGCGTTTGCCACTGAACTCTTCGCGCGCGATCAACTTCGTCAGTGCGCCACCGAGCGCGGCGTCGACGGTCGCGAGAACACCTTTGGCGGGGCCTTTCTTCGCGGCGGGCAGCGTCCAGACGCCGATGACGAGTAGATCAGAAGCGATGTCGTGCGGTTTGTCGGTCGACCGTGCCGAAATCTTCATGGACATGAAAGAGCGCTCCTCCAAGCTGTGCGTGCATGCGCAGGCGCAAAAACGCTCGGACTATGGCAGACCAAAGGGGAGGGACACAAGCGAAGGCCCCAAAAGCCGACCATTTCGTCGCCTGGGAGGGTGGCCTGTTGAGCCGCATGAGCAGCGACGCGACCCAAGCGGCGCGTGACGCGATGTCTCAATGACTGCCGGCGACGGCTTCGCGCTTGCCTGCTTCTCCGCTGCGGAGCAGTGCTTGGCGAAAGAGCACAGGGCCGATGAGTTCGTTGAGCATCACTGCGCCGAGCAAACATGCGCTCGCGCCTTCGCCCCAGCCTTTGAACTGTTTTGCGACGAGCACGGCAAGACCGATCGCGATGCCTGATTGTGAGAAAAGCCCATAAGGGATGAACGGGCGCTGCGCTTGCGGTGTGCGTCCGAGCGCCATGCCGAAGCGGGCGCCGGTCCAGATGGAGCCAGCACGAACGAGCGCCAGTGCGACCGCGACGGGTGCGACCTTCTTGAAGATGGCCCAGTGCAGACCCGCACCAGCGACCGCGAAGAAGACCGCGAAGGTCGGCATCGCGGCGGTCTCTAGGTCTTGCACGAGTTTGCCGCCTTCGATGTCCGTCACGTTCTCGAGAAACAATCCAGCCGTGAGACACATCAGCAGGGGGTCGAGATGCAATCGGGTGCCGGCCTCAGCGCACAAGAAGCACACGCCGAACACGAAGAGCGCGACGCGCTGATTGACCTTCTTCAAGTAGACGGTGAACACCACGCCTAAAATCAGACCGACGCCGACTGACCCGAAGATGTGCACGAGCAGCTCGGTCATGCCGCCGCCACCGCCGGCGTCGAACGTCGCGTTTGCCAGAGCGTTGACCCCCGCGAACATGAAAATGATGAACAGATCGCCCATGACCACGAGGCCGAGCACGATCTCACTGATCGGTCCTGCGGAGCCGGTTTCGCTGATGAGCGCGAGCGCGACCGTAGGGGAAACCGCCGCGAGCACAGTGCCAATGACGAGCGAGATGACCGCCCGCTGGGTGAGCGACATGCCGTCCATGAACGGCAAGAAGTGCGTCGCCACGAAGGTGATGGAGGAAAGCAAGAAGAGCGCGAGTGTGATGAACACGACCGCTCCCACCAGCGAAAATCCGCCGATCGCGAGGATCGCGACGTACTTGCCTTTGAGTCGTTTGAAGTTGAGTTCGACGCCGGCCAAAATCGCGATGAGCCCAATCGCCACGCCGTTGACCAACTTGAGGTCGCTCAGCATGCGATCAGTCACGAAGTTGAGGACGCTCGGACCCACGACGAATCCGCAAACGAGATAGCCGGTGAGTCGAGGCAGTTTTAGTCCGCCGAAGATGGTTCCGCTTTGGAGCGCGGCCAGGAGCACGAAGCCAAACGCGAGCGCGGCGCCCGATCCGACGAGCGAGGTCTCTTGTGGCAGAAAGCTGCGCGCGGCCGCGATGAGGACCACTGTGATGGCGAGCAAAAAGATCGCGCGAGTCAATGCCCTTCTCCTTGTCCCGTGCCTGGATCCGTCACGTGTGGCACTGCAACCGATGGCGGGATTGGCGGGATCTCACCGTCTGCAACCAACGGAGGCCGAATGGAGACAGGGGCCATGTCGAACCGCAGCCCGCCGCGCAGTCGCACGAGGATTTGCACTGTGAGTTCAGTGAGCACGGCGCCTCCGATCGTCGCAGTCATCAACCATGGCAAGTTCGCGGCGTTCTCTGTCTGCGTGCGATAGATGGCATAGAAGCTCACGATGGTCGCGATCGCGACGGGCGACTGTGGGGAGAGCGCGAGTCCGAGCGTGACTGCATCAGGCAACTCTTTGGGTCCGACGCGCTTGGCGACGCGAGCGCCCAGAATCTTTCCGGCGACGCGAGAGGCCACGAAGATCGGCGCGAGCACCCAGCCCTGCCACGCGGTGGGATCCCAAAGAGCACCCGCGATCACGAGGAGGATCATGTAGAGCGGTCGCTCCACTTGGGCGAGTGTGGTTTTGAGTCGCTCTACGTTTCGATACGGCAGATTGATGAGCAGAGCGCCCGCGATCGCGCACACGACGAGCGGCGACAATCCGAGATACCCCGCCATGCCTGCGGAGAGTGCGATCGCGCCGAGCAACGAAGCCACCTCTTCGCCACCCGACTTTGCGCTGCGAATGAGCACGTACGTGAGAATGCCGAGCACGCCGCCGAGTCCGAGCTCGATGAAGATCCAGGCAATGTGTGGGAGCGTCCACGCGGCCATCGCGTCTGTTGGCCTGTAAAACGCGCCGATCAGCGCAAGCACCACGATGCCCGCGATGTCGTCGAGTCGCGTGATGTGCTCGACGATGCGCGCCGCGACCGAGCCAGACCCGCGCGCGATCGCGACAGCCGCGACGGGTGCTGCCATCGTCGCGCATGCACCAAGAGCGAGAGCGTCACGCAGTGGAGCGCGCGCGACGAGATCGTTTTTGATGCTCGCCCAATCAGAGAACGAAAACACCGGGTCGAGCGCGAGCAAGAACAACAGGGTCGCCGCGATGGTCGTGAAAAACGGTATGGCGCTCTCGCTCACGACGGCGGCGCTCGTCTCTTCTGGCATCTGATCGAGTTCGCGAACGTCGAACTGAATACCCACGACAAAGCCCAGCCAACCCAGCCCGAACTCCAGAGCGGGCCGCAGATCGGCCACGATCTCGTCGCTCAAGATGCCGACACTCGGCATGCGGAAGATGACACCCATCGCGATGAACGGAATGCCGCTCGACAAGAGCACGGTCAGACCGAGTCGCTTCTCCAGTTTACGAACGAAGGGGTGCGCCGCCGCGACCGCGAGCGCGAGCGCCACAGCGAGCCCAATGACGATGCGCAGCACACTCGTCTGCGGAACGACCTCAGGCGCGTGACCACCACCCGGATCCGCCAGCGCGATGGAAGGCGCTAAAAACAGGGCTGCCGCGAGCACGGCGCAAGTCGTCGGGCGGCGCATGGGACGGGGAGTATCTATGAGCGCCGCTCGGGATGAAAGGGGCACATGCGACCGGGGGGGAACTAGGGGAGACGGTGAAACCCTTCCTGCTCGAGCACCTTCTCCAAAAACGGCTTGAGAAAGTGCAGCGCCACCAGGCCAAACAAATCAATCGCGGCATGCGCCACGATGGACGGCCACAAACTCTTTCGGACCGCCGCAACCGTCGCCAAACAGGCCCCCGCCACGAACGTCTGCACGACGCCGAGCAACCCTTGATACCCGTGGCCAACGGCAAACAAAGCCGAACTGACGAGCACGGACAACACCAACCCGCGGCGCGTATCTCCGAACACCACGCGAAAGCGATGCATCAAGAACCCGCGAAACATCACCTCTTCGTTGAAGCCCGCAAATAGCGCGACAGGCAGAATCGACCAGAGAGGCAAGTCGCTCAGCGTCTGCATCGCGCGCGCTTTGTCGATGACTTCGATCCCGCCGTTGCTGCCTTGTACGAGGTGAATCAACGCAAGTGCGCTGACCGTCACCACCGCGCTCGCGATGTACGTGCCGCCCGCAGCAATCATCGTCGCCACCGCAGTGCCGAGCTTGTCCGTGGGGCGAGACAGACCGAGCGAGACGATGCGGCTCTCGTCACCTGCGGTCGCGACGAACACCAGCAGAAGACCGACTGCGCCCGTGAGAGCCACATGCGCGACGATCGCATTCGGACTCGATCCGAGGATGCCAACACCCAAGATCGAGGAGCCAAACACCCACGCCAGCAAGAGGCCGATGACGACGGCCACTTGGATGGTTGCGCCCGCGCGAGTCAACGGCTTGATCGGAATCGACACGGAGATTGCGTGAGATGATGCAGCAACTTGGCAACGCGTGGTGGGCGGAATAGTTTCCCCTCCCTAGTGTTGACCACGTTGCGGACTAGCCGCAGACGTACAACCCCGCTGCGTCCCACCGATGATTCCCAAAGAGCTCCTCGCTGCCCTCCGCACGATCGAGATTCACACGGCGCGCTTCGCCAACGAGAATCTGTCGGGCTCGTACACGTCGAGTTTCAAAGGGCAGGGTCTCGCCTTTCGCGAGGTGCGGCCGTATCAGCCGGGCGACGACGTGCGAACGATCGATTGGAACGTGTCGGCGCGCATGAACGAAACCTTCGTGAAGGTGTTCGTCGAAGAGCGCGAGATGACCGTGAACCTGGTCGTCGATCTCTCGCCGAGCGAACGCTTTGGAACCAAGCGCGCACCCAAAGCGCGTGTGGCTTCGGAGGTCGCTGCGTTGCTCGCGTTCAGCGCGATTCGTAACAACGATCGCGTGGGCCTCATCGTGTCGACCAGTCGCATCGAACGAATGGTCCCGCCAAAAAAGGGCGAGAAACACGTGATGCGCGTGGTGCGCGAGATTCTCGGCTTCGAGCCTTCGCTCCGACCCGTCGCGCAACGCCCGGCGCACATGGCGCCTGCGCTCGGGCCTGCGACCGATCTGCGTGGTGCGATCGAAGCGCTGGTCGGCGTGGCCAAGCGGCGGAGCATTGCGTTCATCGTCAGCGACTTTCTCGCCCAAGGGTATGAGCGCGCACTTGCTCTCGCCGCACGCAAACACGATGTGATCCCGGTGGTGCTCTCCGATCCGCGCGATCTCGAACTGCCAGACGTCGGACTCGCCACCTTCGAAGATCTCGAGAGCGGCGAGACGCTCGTCATCGACACGAGCGACAAGCGTGTGCGCGCACATCACAAGCGGGCGATGCTCGCTCTCGCAGAGGCACGCCAGACGCTGTTTTCCAAGCTCGGAATGGACTCGGTCGACATCGCGACGGATGGTTCGTTCGTCAAACCGCTGCGCGATTTGTTCGCGCGTCGCGGTCGGAGGATCCACTCGCGATGAGAGGATTGGGCCTCCTGTTGGCGATCGTCGCGATCGCACTCTTTCCCCGCCGCGCACTCGCAGACGCGGACGCCGCTGCGCCAGCGAGCGTGCATGGCTGCGTGGAGACCGTGCTGCCAGGTGCCACGCGACCCTTTCTCACGGAGACATTTCCTGACCGCGGATTTTCTGGTTATGCGAGCACGCTCGTCGTCACGGTCGAACACGGCAAGGGCGAGCGCGTGCTGCCAAATGGTCTCGAGCTTCAACAGGCGTCAGACGCCACAAAGGCGCTGACCGACGAAGGATGGGTGCTCCCCGATCAAGACGGCGGCGCTGCTGCGCGCGTGTCGACAAAACTCGTGGGTGTGGGTGACCGCGCCAAGACGACGTTCGAGTTGCCGCTGCTCGCATTGCCAAAAGAGCCCGGGCGTCATCGTCTGACACTGCCCGCGCTGCCCATCGCGGTCTCGCGCGCGAACGGAGAACTCTCCGTGATGTGCACGCATGTCCACACGATCACGATCGACGATCCGACTGCGTCGACCGACAACCCAACGCCCAAACCAAATCCTCCGCCGGTCGCGCAACGCGAGGAGTGGACGGCGCTCAAGAACTTGCTCGCTGTTCTGTCGATCGGCCTTCTTTTAGGCGCGATCGTGACGACTCTTGTCCGGAGATGGATGCGTCGTCCTAAGCCCGTGCCACCGCCGCCGCCACCGCGACCGCCGTGGGACGTGGCGCTCGAGCGACTCGATGAAGTGCGTCACGCGGGGTTGCTCGACACGGAACGGTTTGGCGAATACTTCGACCGCGTCAATGATGCGCTGCGATCGTATCTGGGTGCGCGGTATGGGTTTGACGGTCTCGAGTCGACGACAGACGAAATCTTGTGGCGCATGAAAGCCGTGCCCGTCGCGGGTGTAGCGCTTCCGGAGATCGCCGAGTTCTTGCAAACGTGCGACCTCGTGAAGTTCGCGAACATGACTCCGACGGCGGTCGAGTGCACCACGGTGCTCGATGCTGGCGAGAAGATCGTGCGCAAGACGATCCCCGCGGCGAGGCCACCCGCGACGACGCTCGACGCAGCCGAGACAGAGGCCGATTCATGAGAACACGCGGCGTCGCGTTTGCAGCGATCATCGCGGGCGCTTATATGGCGTTGCTCGCGATCGTCATCTTCGTCATTTACGAATCGAGCGGAGCCGCGTTCGCTGCGGCCAAGTGGCAACACCCGTGGTGGCTCCTCGGCGCGGTGATTGTGCCGCCTCCGATCGTGTTCATCATGACGGCTGGCGGCGAGTGGTTCGTTCCTACACTCGCCATCTCCACGATCGCCCCGCTTTGGGCGGGACCGCGCGGCATTCGCACACACCTGCGTTGGGTGCCGGGCGTCTTGCGTGGCGCGGCCCTCGCGCTTGCGTTCGTGGCGCTTGCGCGACCCGAGAGTGTGGTCAAACCGCAAGAGTCGACCGAACGCGGCATCGACATCGTCCTCGTGCTCGATCTCTCCGGCTCGATGCGCGCGGTGATGGATCAAGCCGCTGATCAGCCGATGGTCGTGGCCAAGAACGGCAAGCGTCCTACGCGGCTCGACACTGCGAAAGACGTCATCACCGACTTCATTTCGCGGCGCAAAACCGACCGGATCGGTGTCGTCGTGTTTGGAAAATCGGCTTACGTACTTTCGCCGCCAACCCTCGACTACACGCTCCTCACCACACTCGTGTCCAAAATGGATCTCGAGCTCATCGACGGCAATGGCACAGCGATCGGCGACGCGGTGGGCACGGGCGTCGCCCGTTTGCGCAGGAGTGACGCGCGCAGCAAAGCCGTCATCTTGCTCACGGACGGTGACTCCAACGCTGGCGCACTGTCACCCGACTACGCCACGCACCTCGCGCAAGCGCAGGGCGTGCGTGTGTACACGGTGCAGATCGGCAACGGCGACGACGTCGACGTGCAAGACGGGATCGATCTGTTTGGTCAGCCGCACTATGTGCGCGCGCACTTCCCGGTCAATCCAGAGTTGCTCAAGACGATGGCGAACAAAACCGGTGGCGAGTCGTTCGTGGCCACGGACAAGAGGGCGCTCGAAGAGAGCATGCACACGATCCTCGATCGCCTCGAAAAGACCAAAATTCAGGCTCAAACTGCCACTTACGAAGAATTGTTTCCGTGGCTGGTGGCGCCTGCGGTGATCTTGCTGTTGCTCGAAGCGCTCGTGCGTGTGGTCGTGCTCAGGAGGTTTCCCTGATGAGGACTGCTTACGATTTGCTCTCGTGGCCTGGTGTCGTCGCGTTGATCGCGGGCATCGCATTGGTGTTGGGCCTCGCCGCCGCGTTGCTCGCGGGTTCGTTTGCGCGCAGTCGTGCGGAGGCGCGTTTTGGAGACGTCCGACTGGTCGAAAATCTCACGAGCTTCGACGCCACAGCGCGGCGCGCATTGAAAGGCACCCTGCTCGTCGTTGGACTTGGCTTTGCTCTCGCGGCGCTCGCTCGCCCGCAGTTTGGCAACGGACAGAAGTTGATCCCCGCGACGAACGTCGATGTGGTCATCGTCCTCGATTACTCCAAAAGCATGTACGCCCGGGACGTCGTGCCGAGTCGCACCGCGCGCGCCAAGGCAGAAGTTGCGCGATTGATCGACGCGTTGCCAGGCGCGCGATTTGGCGCGGTGGCCTTCGCCGGTGAGCCCATGAGTTTTCCGCTCACGAGTGATGGCGCAGCGATCGCCCAATTTTTCAGGCAGTTGGAGCCCAACGACATGCCCGTCGGCGGCACCGCGACCGCGCGCGCTCTCGAACGTGCACGCGAACTTTTTGGTCGCGATCCAAAATCGAAAGAGCACGTTCGTGTGATCTTGCTCGTGACTGACGGCGAAGACCTCGAGGGTGATCCTGTCAGTGTGGCGCAGAAGTGCGCCGAAGAAGGCACCATCATCGACGTCGTGCAGATCGGCGGGCGTGCACCCGAATTGATCCCCGACGTGAATCTCGATGGCAAAGTCGTCGGCATACGCAAGGGCGATGACGGCCAACCACTCACCACCGAACTCTCTGCCGAGGGCGAAAAGCAACTCGCGTCTGTCGCGCAGACCACTGGCGGGATGATCGTCCGCTCGGAGCACGGCGAGACAGGCATCGACGTCGTCGCCGCGCGTTTGTCGAAGATGATGCGCGAGGAGTTGAGCGAGCGCGTCGAATATGTCTACGACGATGTCTTCTGGTTGCCGCTGCTCTTCGCGATCCTGTTCCTGATCGGCGAGGCCTGCGTCTTCGACAGTCCGTTCTTTCGCAGGAAACGCCATGTCTAAGCGATCGGTCGTTCTCCTCATCAGCGTCGTGCTGTGGGTTGCGGCATGCGGCTGGGATCCTGCGCATCCGTTCGATCGTGACGCTCCCCCCGTAAAACAGGCGATCGGCGCGCTCGACGCTGGCGACGCAAACGCGGCCACGCAACTGCTCGAGGGTTACCTCACGACTGGTGAGTGCCAAGACGGAAACATCGGCACGCCTCCGTCGGTGAAGGCAAAGCATCACGGTTCGTTCGACTTGGGACTCGCACTTTTCGAAATGAGTGAGAGCTTCGGCGGACGCTTTGGTGACGAACTCGAAGACGCGGGACTGTCGCAGGTGCAGGCGGCCGAGCGTGCTTCTCGAATCGATTGCGCGCTTCGGGTGGTGCAGGCGATCGCCGAGGCACCGAACACGCCGCTCGATCTGCGCGCCCACGCACGCACCCTCGAAGGCAATCTGCATTTTCTCGCAGGCGCTTACCCGGAGGCCGTCGCCGCATACGACAAAGCCCTCGCGCTCACTCCCGGCATGACAGACGCGGGCGATCCCGTGGGTCGCGATACGGCATGGAACAGGGCGATCGCGCTCCATCGCATCGACGACCAAAAAGACGCCGGTCCCGACGCATCGGACTCGGGACCCGGTGACGGATCGAGCGACGCCGCGGGTGAAGGCGGCGGTGGAGACAGCGGCAATGACAGTGGTGGCGGTGGTTCGGACGGCGGTGGTGATGGGGGAGGCGCACCAGATGCGGCTCCCGATGGCAACCAATCCCCTCCGCCAAACAACGAGGACTCAGGTCCCCCGCCGCCACCGAGCAAGAGCCAAGACGAGCGCATCCTCGATCAACTCGAGCACGCACCCACGGTCCAAGAAGAAGCCGCGAAACGACAAGCCAAGCGTCACACGGTGCGCGGAACGGCCGACAAATGAGGCGTCTCGCGATCATCGTCCTCGCGATCGTCATCACGCTCTTGTCGCACGCGCAGGCCTGGGCGGCAGCACCCGAAATGCAAACATCGTCGAGCGGCACGACTGAAGTCGGCGACGACGCCGAGGTCACTTTGCAAGCGCTCTCATCAGGAGAGATGCCGACCGATCCACAAGTGAACGCTCCCGGTCTGCGGTTGATGGGCACATCGGCGATGCCTTCGCAGCAAGTGATGATCATCAATGGCGTGCGCTCGGATCATCGCGCGCTGACTGTGACCTTCACGCTTCATGCGACGCAGGTAGGCTCTTTTACCGTGACGCCGAGCGTGAAAGTCGACGGCGTTCGGTACAACGCACCATCGACCATCATCAAGGTCGTAGCTGCAGGCACATTGCCGAGACAGCAACAGGGCGGCGGGTTCAATCCGTTCGATCCTTTTGGTTTCTTTGGCAACGACCCGCTCGCGCAGCAGCCAGAGACTCCTCATCTGTTGGTCGATCCCAAGCTCGGTCTGGCAGCACCGCGCGGCGCGACCGCGTTCTTGCACGCGGTCGTTGACAAGAGTCGCGCGGTCGTCGGCGAGCAAGTGACTCTCACGATTTATCTGTATCTCGACACAGAGGCGCGCGAGCCCGACTTCACCGATGCGCACGAAGCGACCAGCAATGATTTTGTCCGCAAGTCGCTCATGAAGGACGATGCCACGAGTGAAGACTCAGGCTATGCCGCAGTCGCAGGTCACTATTACGTGGTGAAGGTGTTGCGTCGTTTTGCCTTGTTTCCGCTGAAAACAGGGGATCTCGAGATTGGTCCGATGAGTCTGACTCTCGTGCCGAGAGGCGGGGTGCGCGAGAGCGACAAGCTCTCTGTCATGGTCACCGATCCACCGCTCGCAGGCCGACCGGCGGGCTTTGGGTCGGGAGATGTTGGCCGCTTCGCACTCTCGGCAGATGTCGATCCACGTACGACAGAGCGCGGGAGCGCCGTGAGTGTGAATGTGACTCTGGCGGGTACGGGCAATCTGCCTAGCGAGTTACCGGTGCCCGTGCAGGCGGGCGTCAAGTGGCTCGAGCCCGAGGTGCGCGAGAAGATGAATGTCGAGGGGCACCGCTATGGCGGCACGCGAACGTTCTCCTATGTGGTGCATGTCGACCAAGAAGGCGACCTCGATCTCGGAGAGATCGCGTTGCCTTTTTACGACGCAGACGCTCGCAAGTACGACGTGGCTCGCGCGTCGCTTGGCATCGTGCACGTGACGCACAGCGACGCGGCACCGCTAGAAAAGGCGGCTCCCGCGTTCCCAGAGCTTCCGTCTGTTCGGCGCTCATTGGGCGGCAACAAGCCCCGCGCGCAACACTTGACTGATCATGCGTGGTCGTGGCCGCTGCTGTTTGCTCCGCCGCTTTCGTTCGTCGTGGTGACCGCGACACGAAGGTTGCGCCGGCGTGCGAGAGAGAAGGCCGAAGCGCGGAAGCACTCTCCGCAAGCATTGTTGCGCGACAAGGAGCGTGCGCAACAGGCCGCTCTTGCCAGTGATGACGCGGGAGCGATCGATGCTGCGACGATTCGGTTGATCGAGGCAGCCGTGTTGGCGCACTTGGGCAAAAACCTGCGGGCTGCGACCGGTGGAGCGCTCCAGCGCGAGCTCGAGAACGCGGGAGCGTCGGCGGGGCTGAGTCATGAGCTGAAGGACCTGCTCGCGTCCTGTGAAGCCGCACGGTTCGCTCCCGATAGCGCGAGCAGCTCGGACGCTCGTGCACGCGCACAACAGGGTCGAAAGGTCGTCGGCGCACTCGCCAAGACGACACGAGGCTCGGCGTGAGGATGCTCCGACGGTTCGGCTTTGCGCTTGCGCTTGCGTTCTTGATTCCCAAAGTCGCCAACGCGACAGCGGAGACCGACGCGCTTTTTCGCGACGGCACGGCTGCGCTCGATGCGGGCAGACCTGCGCAAGCGATTGCAGACTTCGAAGCACTCGCCGATCGTGGTGTCGTCGACGCAGTGGCAAGTTACGATCGCGGACTCGCCTACGCGATGCGTGTTCGTCTTGATGCAGAGGTCCCTGGCGATCTCGGGCGCGCGGCGCACGGCTTCGAAGAAGCGCGGTCGCTCACAGACGACCCAGCGCTCTCGAAGGACGCGCAGCGAGCCCTCGCCATGGTTCGCACGGAAGTGGCGAGGCGGCGCGCGCGCGTGGGCGAGCCGATCGAAGTGGATCCAGGTGTCCCGCTGATTCGGGCCGCGTCGGCGCTGCTGCCAGAAGACGGTTGGCTTTATCTTGCCGTCTTTGCGTCGCTCGTCATCGCGGCGGGTTTGTTTGCGCGCGCGAGTTTGGATGGTCGTCGCTCGCGTGTCGCAGGGGTCGTGAGTGCATCGGTCGCGACCGTAGTGGTCGCTGTCTCGGTCCTTCTAGCGTCGCGTGCGCGCGCCGACCGGCTGCACTTGCGAGAGGCTGTGATCGTCGCGCCATCGGCGAGATCATGCGACAGCCATGGCGTGGCGACACTGGGGAACTCACCGTTACCCGAGGCTGCGCGAGTCGAGATCTTGAGCGACGACGAGGGTTCGTTCACGCACGTGCGCTTCGCGACCGCAGAGACATGGGTGCCGACGTCGACACTGCGCGAAATTCTCCGACCGGAGTGACTACTTCGCGACCGGCAGGCGTCGCTTGCCTTGTCCGCCGCTGCGGTCGATGACAGGTCCAGCATCGTCGTCCAGTTCGCGCGCGCCAATGGCAAGGACCAGCTTGTCTGCGATCGCCATGAACGCCTTGGACACATTGGATTCCGGCTCGGCCTGCACCACCGGCGTTCCCTTGTCTCCCCACTCGCGCGTGGACTGCTCGATCGGAATTTGTCCGAGCAAGGTCGTCTTGCCAAAGTCAGCGACCGCTTGCCCGCCGCCTTTGCCAAACAGCTCGTGTCGGTTCCCCGCGGGGTCGACGAAGAAGCTCATGTTCTCGACCACACCGAGGAGCGGAATGTTGACCTTCTCGCACATGCTGACGGACTTGAAGACGTCGTCAGTCGCAACTGGCTGCGGTGTGGTGACGATGATGGCGCCGGTCGCTTTCACTTTTTGCGAGAGCGTGAGCGCTACATCCCCGGTGCCGGGCGGCAGATCCAAAAACAAGAAGTCGAGCTCACCCCAATTGACGTCTTTTAGAAATTGCATGAGCGCACCGTGCAACATCGGCCCACGCCACACGATCGCGGCTTTCGGATCGTCCATCAAAAAGCCAATGCTCATGAGTTTGACGCCAAAGCGCGTGAGCGGTTCGATGCTCTTGCCGTCGAGCGAAACCGGGCGGCCCGTGATGCCAAACATCGTGGGAATCGACGGCCCGTAGATGTCGGCGTCGAGCAGTCCCACGCGATAGCCTCTGCGTTGAAATGCCATCGTGAGATTGGTTGCTGTCGTGCTTTTGCCGACGCCACCTTTGCCGCTCATGACGAGCACGACGTTCTTCACGCTCGGCAGCGGATCGTCGGGGCCAATCGCGCGGCCGGGGATCTCGGGGACGTGTTCCATGCGGCGTACCTAGTACTCAAACGATGAAGAGTCGATGCGTGCGAGCGCTATTTCGTCGGCGAGAACCCGGCGGTGCGTTCGACCAAGAGTTTGCGTTCGGTCATCTCTTCGATCGCATAACGAACGCCTTCGCGACCAAGCCCCGAGTCGCGCGAGCCGCCGTAGGGCATGTTGTCGACACGAAAAGTCGGCACGTCCCCGACGATCAATCCGCCCACGCGCAGCCGTTCGAAGGCTTGCCTCACGCGTTCGCGCGAGTCGGTGAAAATGCCCGCTTGCAGACCATAGCGAGTGGCGTCGGCCATCGTGAGCGCCTCGTCCCATTCGCGATACCGATGCAACGTGACGACAGGACCGAAGACTTCTTCGTCCACGATCTTGGAGCCCGTGCCGCTGCCATCGAACTCGACGACCGAAGGTGCCAAGCGGTTGCCGTGTCGTGCGCCGCGCAGCAGACTGCGACCTCCCGCGGCCACTCCCTCGTCGACCCAAGCGTCGACACGAGCGGCATTCGGTTCGTCGATCATCGCGCTCATCACGGCGTGATCGTCAAGCGGCGGAAGCGGCTGAATCGTAGACGATTGCGCGACAAGTCGATCGCGAACACGGTCGTAGATGGCGTCGTGCACATAGACACGTTGCACCTTGATGCACACCTGACCGGCGTAGCCGAACGCACCACTTGCGATGCGCGAGATCGCAAAGTCGAGATCGGCATCTTCGTGCACCAGAGCCGCCGCATTCCCGCCAAGCTCGAGGAGCACGCGCTT
>JAYVXK010000843.1:0-13881 GCA_043785265.1 Myxococcales bacterium
GTCTTCGCGATGGCCGAGGCGATCGGTGATGGCAACATCGCCGCGCTCGCCCCACGCGCTTGGGGTGTTGGCCGCTCGATCACATGAACCGTAGCGCGATCTTCGAGTTGAGTGTGCTCCGAGCGCTTCGCGGACACGAACACGTGGATGGCCTTTGCGCGAACGGCGCGGAGATCAATCTCACGAACTCCTTCAATTTCGCGGCGAAACGCGCTCGACAGATCGTAGCCAAGCAGCTCGTTTGGAGACCGCCGAGCATGAAGGAGCTGCAGGTTCGCCACGGCGTCCATCCGCTCCAGCTCGGCGAGGTGCAGAGCGCCCGAGAGAACGGGTTCCCACAGCACGAGTGCTTTCGCGTCGGGCGACGTCACGCATGCGCGCGCGGCAACCAGCGCTCCCAATCGCAAACCAACCATCGCAACACGATCGACTCCCGTCCTGTCGACCAACTCTTGTCGCGCGGTCTGCGCGTCTAGGGTCCACGTATCGAGCGATGCATCGAGAGCGTCTCCGTACGAATCGCCCATGCCCGTGAAGTCAAAGCGCAGCACATGCATGCCTGCTTCGGCGATCTGCGACGCCAACTGCCGCAGCGCCCAGTGCGACGTGTTGTACTCTTGCATGAGCGGCGGGCAGAGCACGACTCCGAGATCTCTTGCCCTCTCGGGCGTGTGCATCACCCCATAAAGCGGACGCGCCGAACTGCCAAAGTACAGAGGCGTCATGGATCGGCCGGAAAGTAGCACGACCCGATCTGTTAGGGTGCCCTCCGCGATGACACGAAAGACGCTGGGGCGTGCATTTCTCGCAGTGGGGTTGTCGGCCCTCGGCATCGCGGTTTGGGCGTGGGTTCGGTGTGCGCGTTACATCGATTCCGAGTTGCATCCACCGCGCAAACATCCAAGCGACGAAGCACGCGCGCGCGCGACGACACTCGGCTTCGTGGACCTGACCACCACCACCCAAGACAACGTCGTCATCGCTTCGTGGCGTGGCGCTTCGAAGAACGGCGCGACGATCGTTTTGGTGCATGGTTTTGGAGAGAATCGCGAGCAACTCATGCCGGAGGCGGAACGCCTATATTCCAGGGGGTTTGGCGTCTTGTTGATCGATCTGCGCGCGTGCGGCGACAGCGGAGGATCGCTCTTTTCGTGGGGCGACAAAGAGAGAGACGATCTCCGAGCTGCCCTCGATGGGGTCTCCGAAAAACAAATTGGCGTTTATGGTTTTTCGGTCGGAGCCAGTGTCGCCGCGCTCGTGGCGGCTCACGATCATCGCGTGCAGGCGCTCGTCCTCGCTGGCGCAAGCACGTCGCTTCGTGCATCGACGGTCGACGAGCTGGCGCACTATGGTCCAATCGGACGATGGGCTGCGTTTCACACGTTCGAGGCCAATGGCGTGCAGTGGACCGAGGTAGACACCTTGAGTGCCATGCCCGCTCTCCGGGATCGCTCGGTGCTGCTCGTGATCGGCAGCGAAGATCCGTACGTGCCTCGCTCGATGACTGACGAACTCTTCACTGCAAGCCAAGGCCGCGCCTCGTTGCTCGTGGTCGAGGGCGCCGGGCACGGACACTACGTGGAGGCCCCATCGGGCCAGGAATACCTGGATCGAATCACGCGCCACTTCGAGACTAACTTGGAGCTTTCCGCAGCGGGAAGACCGCTCTAGCGAAGCTTGTCTTTGAGCCGATCGAACAGTCTCGCGGTCAATGTGCGTTTCGTTTCTTGCGGCGGAGTATGCGAGACCTTTTGGGTTTGAGGAAGCTGAGCGGCCATCTGCTCGAGTGTGTCGAGCACGAATGATCGCGGACTGATGCGCCCGCCGGTGTGCTTTTCGATCTCTGCCATCACCTGCAACACGAGCAGAGAGTGGCCACCTGCGTTGAAGAAGTTGTCGTGCACGCCAACACTTGCGACGCCGAGCGCGCTCTTCCACAAGTCGGCGAGCAATTCTTCGTTGGGCGTTCGCGGGGCTATAAAACCGACCGATTTCGATTCTTCGGCGAACGGCGGCGGGAGCGCCTTGCGATCGATTTTGTTGTTTGGCGTCCGAGGTAACGCCGCAAGCTCGACGAAATGTTGCGGCACCATGTAGTCCGGCAGTACGCCTCGGAGGTGCTTGCGCAACTCTGTTTGCGTGATGCTCTGTCCAGGTCGATGCACGAAGTAGGCGACGAGCCGCACGTCGTCTGCGGCGCGAACGATCAAAGTGGTGCAGGCCTCGAGCACACTGGGTAGTTCGGCGATGCGCGCGTCGATCTCACCTAGTTCGATGCGGTATCCGCGCACCTTCACTTGGTTGTCATTGCGACCGACATATTCGATCTCGCCGCTCGCGAGCCACCGAACGACGTCTCCCGTGCGGTACATACGGCCGCTCGTGAAGGGATCCGCGACGAAGCGCTCGGCGGTGAGCTCGGGTCGTCCGAGATAGCCGGTGGTCACACCCGCGCCACCGATGCACAACTCTCCAGGGACACCGATGGGAGTGCGCTGACCGCGTGCGTCGATCACATGGCATTGGGTGTTGCCAATCGGCGACCCTATCAACACACGCGACGGGATCGAAGGAACGCGCCATCGCGTGGACCACACGGTCGTCTCGGTGGGTCCGTAGAGATTCCAGAGTTCCAGCGTGCGCTCGGAGAGCGACACCGCGAGGTCCGGGGGCAAGGCTTCTCCTCCGCAGAGCGCCTTGAGTCGGCTCTTGCCGAGCCCAGCTTCGATGAGCAAGCGCCACGTCGATGGAGTCGCTTGCATGATCGTGACGCCGTGCTTCTGTATTGCGTCCAGCAGTGTGCGGCCGTCGCTTGCTTCTTCGCGTGTCGCCACGACGACGCGCCCACCCACCGACAAGGGTCCGTAGATCTCGAGAACCGCAATGTCGAACGACAGAGTGGTCACGGCGAGGAGCGTGTCATCGCGGCTGATTCCAGGGCGATCGGTGATCGTCACGAGGAAGTTGGCTACAGCGCCGTGCGGCACCACGACTCCCTTCGGCTTGCCGGTCGAACCCGATGTGTAGATGACATACGCAGGCGAGTCCGCAGTCGCGCTCGCCTCATCGTGCGGGAGCGGTGCATCGGAGTAGGCATCGATGTGATCATCGAGAAGGAGCAACGCGCGCCCATCGGCGAGGCGCCGCGCGAGATCGCCGTCGCCCACGATCACCTTTGCGGCCGAGTCCTCCACCATGAAGCGAAGTCGCTCGTCAGGGAAACCCGGCGCGAGAGGCACATAGGCACCGCCTGCTTTCAAGATGCCCAGCAGCGCCGCGATCATGAGTGGCGTGCGCTCGACACAAAGACCCACGAGCGCTCCGCGCTTGATGCCGAGTTCGCGCAGTGCGCGTGCAATGCGGTTGCTCTGGCGATCGAGTTCGCCATATTTCAGGCTGCGATCAGCGCCGATGACTGCGATTGCGTCGGGCGTCGTGCGGGCTTGTGCCTCGAAGAGATCGTGGGCTCTGGCAGCACGATCAAACGTCATGTCGGTCGCGTTCCATGCGTCGAGCATCGCCACTTCGTCTTCAGGCAAAATGGCGATCGTGCTCGTCGGCTGCTCGACGTCTTTGATCATCTCGGTGAGCAGTGTGCGCAGTTGCGCGAGCATTCGTTCGATCGTGGTCCGATCGAAAATGTCGGCGTTGTAACTCAATCCGCCGACCGCTCCATCTTTGCGCTCCATCACCCACAGCACCAGGTCGTTCTGTGCGGCATTGGGCATCACGTGCAGCTGGCCGAGCTCGAGATCGCCGACGCGCGTGGGTCGATCGGTCGCGTCTTGAAACGAGAAAAACGCTTGAAAAATAGGTGTTCGGCTGAGGTCGCGCGGCAAACCGAGTTCTTTGACCAACAACTCGAACGGCATGTCGGGATGCGCAAATGCTTCGAGACAAGTCGTCCGCACGCGTGTCGCGAGTTCGCGCATCGAGGGGTCGCCCTCGACATTCACGCGGAGCACGAGTGTGTTCACGAAGAAGCCAACCAGATTCTCGGTCTGAGGCTGAGTGCGACCTCTCACTGGGGTGCCGATCAGCAGATCGGTTTGACCCGTGTAGCGGTGCAGGAGCGCTGCCCACGCCGTCACGATGAGCATGTAGACCGTCGACCCGCACGACTGCGCGACGGCGCGCAGCGCTTGGATCTCTTGGTGCGAGAGCGTGAGCGCCACAAAACCACCCAGACCCGTCATCTCCGGGGGTCGCGGGCGATCGGTCGGCATCTCGAGCGGAGAGATTTCGCCCGACAGTTTTTTCTTCCAGTAGCTCGACTGCTTCTCGAGTTCGTCACCCTCGAGCCAACCGAGATGCCACTCGGCAAAGTCTGCGTAAGAGATCGCGAGCACTGGCAGCTCTGGGGTTCGACCTTTTGCGAACGCTCCATAAGCGAGATCCAACTCGGTCAGGAATGTGTCGAACGACCAGCCGTCCCATACAGCGTGATGCGGCATGAAGAAGAGAACATGATCATCTTCGCGCAAACGGAGCACGCGCGCTGCGAAGAGCGGTCCACGCGTGAGGTCGAACGGCACATCGGTGAGCTCGCGCAGGCGCTCCATGATGCGATCGTCTGGCGAAGACTCGCGAGACAGATCTTCGACGGGGAGGCTTACTTTTGAGGGTTCGGCGATGTTTTGGATCGGCTCGCCATTCTCGAAAGAGAGCGTGGTGCGCATCGGCTCGTGACGCAGGACGATGAGCGACAACGCGCGTTCGAGTGCGTCGAGATCGAGCGCTCCACCAAGACGAAATGCGGCCGGCAGATTGAAGACGCGTTGCCCCTGCTCCATCTGCTCGAGGAACCACAACCGCTGCTGCATCAAGGACTGTCGCGCGCGTCGTGGGTCTGCGCGCTTGGTGATGACTGCGGCCGCCGCGCTCTGGTCCTTGCGACCTCCGTCGATGATCGCCGCGAGTTCACGCACCGTCGGCGCCTCGAACACGCGTGGGAGCGCGAGCGCGACGCCGTGATCGCGCGCGAGTCGAGACAGCATTTTGGCGGCAAGCAGTGAGTGCCCACCCAGTTCGAAGAAGTCGTCGGTGACACTGACGCGCGCCGCCCCGAGAACGTCCTGCCAGATTTTGGCCACCAAAACCTCGGTTGGGGTCGCGGGCTCTTGGAACACAGTCGCCGCCGCAGACTTGATCGTGACCGGCTTCGCGACCGGCGCGCTCAGAGTGACGACGCCCGCGGGCAAGGGAAGATCCGCCACCCGGCATTGAGGGTTCGCGGCGATCGCAGTCAACATGCCTTCGTACGCAACGAGCCATCCACGCACGGTCGACGCATCGAACAGATCGCAGTTGAACTGACACTCGAGGACGACCTTGCCGCCTTGCTCGACCGCATTGACGAACAATTCGTAGTTCTCGAAGCGGCGCGGCACCGCAGCAAGCTCGACGTGAAGATGCGCAAAAGGCAGCAATTCTGGCCCCATTTCGCGATCGACATTGAAGAGCACACTCACCAGTGGCAGCCGCGATGGGTCGCGCGCGATGGGCAGGCGCGCGAGCAAACTGCCGAGTGTGTAGGGATGATGCTCCAGGGCATCGAGCAAGGTCGTCTGCACGCTCCGGAGAAGTTCGACGAAGGGCGCATTCGGATCGATCGAATCACGAAGGGGCAACATGCTGATGCAGTGACCGACGAGTTCTTCGTACCCCTCTACGCTCTGACCCGCCGCGGGAATACCCACGACCATGTCGCGCTGACCCGAGAGGCGAAACAACAAACCTTTGAACGCGGCCAGCAAGGTTCCAAACAGACTCGCTCGTTCTTTGGCGCCCGCACGTTTGACCGCTGAAACGAGAGACTCCGACAACACGAGATCTTCGCGAAGAGACGCCTGCGTGCGCATCGAGGGACGAGGACGATCGGTGGGCAGATCGAGAGTCGGCACGGTGCCAGTGAAGCGACTGACCCAATACGATTCGTTGTCTCGCCCGACATCCTCTCTGCGCGAGATCGCATAATCGGCAAACGCACACGCTGCGCTCTTGGGGGCGCTGCCCTGACCCACACGCGCTGAGTAGAACATTCCCCAGTCGCGCATGAGCACGCCGGTCGACCAACCATCGCACACGATGTGATGCGCGGCAAAGACGACAACGCTCTCTTCGGCTGAAATCAGGGCGATCCACACACGCACGAGAGGACCTGTCTCGAGCACGAAGGGCGTCGTCACGACCTCTTGTCGGAGTTGGTCGATGCGCGCGGCGCTCTCAGCGGCAGGCAGATGCGTGAGGTCGAGGACCTCGCACGGCGGCGTACTCGACTCGGACACGACGAGCGTGGTGCCGTCGGCCGCAAACGTCGTCCGCAGTGCTTCGTGGCGCGCGACGAGATCGGTCAGCGCCGCGCGCAGCGCATCGACGTCGAGTCGGCCTCGCATTCGGAGGGCCACCGCTTCGTTGTACGAGAGCGACGCTTGCGGACTCATCAGCGCAGCAGTCCAGATCTCACGTTGAGGATCCGTGCTTGGAGCGGTGCGAAGTACAGGCGGGCCGGCGAAAGGATCGAATGTTCGATTCATGGCGGATCGGCGCGGCACGTTACCATGAGAGGCTCGCCTCCTCGACGCTCTTGCCGCGATGGCTCGTGGGGGTGCAAGCTCGCTCGTTCGTGCGCGCCAACACTCCCTCGTCAGCGCCTTCTCCGTGGCCGATTGCCATCGTCGCGACACTTGCGATGAGCGTGAGCTACCTCGATCGGCAAACGCTCGCCGCGATCGCTCCGACGGTGATGCACAAGTTGAACATTTCTCACGAGCGCTTTGGATGGCTCGCGTCTGCGTTTGCTTTTGCGTATCTCGCGTTTGCGCCTATTTCTGGCCGAATCGTCGATCGCTTTGGTGCGCGCATCTCACTGGGCATCGCGGTGCTCGTGTGGTCGTTGGTCGCCGCAGCGCACGCGGGCGCGTCGACTTTCGCGAGTCTCGTCGTCTTGCGTGTGATGCTCGGCGCAGCCGAGGCACCTTCGTTTCCGGCGGCCGCCCGCACCATTCGCCATGTGCTTCCGCCCGCGCAACGGTCGGCAGGATTCGGACTCCTGTTCACGGGAAGCTCGATCGGGGCGATGGTCGCACCCGCGCTCGCTGTCCGACTCACGCGAGACCATGGCTTTCGATTCGCATTCGCCGGTGTCGCGATCGTCGGGCTGGCGTGGCTCCCATTTTGGCTCTTTTTCACGCGTAAACTGGGCGATGCTCCGACAGAGCAACAAGGACCTGCTCCCGCGTGGGAGGTCTTGTCGCATCCCGCGATGCGGCGCCAAGCGATCGCGGTCGCTGCTTCGGCACCTGCGCTGATGATCGTCATGACCTGGTTTCCGCAGTTTTTGGTCGAGGCTTCTGGGGTGAGCAAAGATGATGTTGGCCACTATGTTTGGCTGCCCCCACTGCTGTTCGACGTCGCGGCAGTGTCTTTTGGACTGCTGGCGAGTCTGCGTGATCGCCGCAACCCCAACGCATCGCATCGAACGCTCATGCTCATCGCAGCGTCTCTCACCGCGACGTTGGCGCTCGTTCCGCTGGGCCATGGACCTT
Source organism: Myxococcales bacterium (assembly GCA_043785265.1). Taxonomy (GTDB): domain Bacteria; phylum Myxococcota_A; class Polyangia; order Polyangiales; family Polyangiaceae; genus JANYHY01. The sequence continues at coordinate 7,548 of JAYVXK010000843.1, forward strand.
GGACGCGCGTGTTGATCGCCAGCGTCGCGATGGCGGGTGGCGCCGGCATGTATGTCATTGGGACCGCAGATCTCATGCGCCGAATGACGCCAAACGCGATCGCCACGGCAAGTGGGATCAGCGCGGCTGTGCAGTCGATCGTGCAGATCATCGCGAGTCCGGTCATTGGCGCGGTTCTCGATCGCACGCACGCTTGGACGGGAGTCCTCGTCGTTCTCGGGGTCATCGCCATTCCGGGTGGTGCGCTGTGGAGTTCGCTTCCTGCAGACAATCGTGTGTGACCGCTCTGTCCAACGCAGAGGCAGGCCACTACATTCGCCGCCATGGGCTACGCCTCACTCGCCGATTGCGTCGCCGATCTCGAACGACAACGCGAGCTCGTGCGTCTCGATGTAGAGATCGATCCATACCTGGAAGCGGCTGAAATACAGCGCCGCGTGTACCTCGCAGGCGGTCCCGCGATTCTGTTCACGCGTCTCTTGGGCACGGCGTTTCCCGCGGTCAGCAATCTCTTCGGCACGCGCAAACGTGCAGAATACATCTTTCGCGACGAGATGGACGGCGTGCGGGCTCTCGTGCTCGGCAAGACCGACCCAATGGCGCTGCTCAAGTCTCTGCGGCTGGTCGCACGGGCTCCTGCAGCAGCGCTGCATCTGATGCCTCAGCGAGCATGGCGTGCGCGAGTGCTCGAACACGAGACCACCCTCTCTGCGCTGCCACGCATTACGTCTTGGCCGGGAGACGGCGGACCGTTCATCACGCTGCCGCAGGTCTACACCGAAGACCCCGATCGACCAGGTTGGCGACACTCCAATCTTGGGATGTATCGCGTGCAACTCTCAGGCAACGACTATGAGGTCGATCGAGAAGTTGGTCTGCATTACCAGATTCATCGCGGCATTGGGGTGCACCACGCAGCAGCGATTGCGCGCGGAGACAAGTTGCGCGTGAACATCTTCGTCGGCGGGCCTCCTGCCAACACGCTCGCCGCCGTGATGCCTTTACCCGAGGGACTGCCCGAGCTCGCGTTTGCGGGCGCCATGAACGGACGGGCCGTGCGCTTGGCGCATGATGGCGATGGGCCTGCGATCATCGCAGACGCGGACTTCTGCATTCGCGGGACGATTGACTGCCGCGCGACAAAACCAGAAGGGCCGTTTGGAGATCACCTCGGTTACTACTCGCTCGTGCACGAATTTCCGGTCATGCGGGTCGAGAGCGTGCATCACCGAACCGGCGCGATTTGGCCGTTTACAGTGGTCGGTCGACCTCCTCAAGAGGACACGGCGTTCGGCGAATTGATCCACGCGATCACCTCGCCGCTCGTGCCCGACGTGTTGCCTGGTGTTCGCGCGGTGCACGCAGTCGATGCCGCAGGCGTGCATCCACTCTTGCTGGCGATCGGCAGCGAGCGGTACGTGCCCTACGTCGACGCTCGTCGGCCCATGGAGCTGCTCACGCAAGCGAGCGCCATCCTTGGCCAAGGGCAGATGTCTCTCGCGAAGTATTTGCTCATCGCGGCCACACAAGACTCACCGACGCTGGACATCCACGACGTTCCTGCATTCTTTGCTCATGTGCTCGAACGGATCGACCCAAGACGCGATTTGCACTTCGTCTGCAACACGACCATTGACACACTCGACTATTCGGGCACAGGTCTCAACGCCGGATCCAAAGTCGTGATCGCCGTGGCAGGCACGCCTCGTCGCCGACTCGCGCACGAGCTGCCCGCCGATCTCCGTTTGCCGCGCGGCTACTCGGAGCCGCGCGTGGCCCTGCCGGGTGTGCTGGTGATTGGCGCGCCAGGTTTCGACCAAGCAGACAAAGACGCGGAGCGATTCTGTGCAGAGTACACTGATGCGAATTTCGAGGGATTTCCGCTGATCGTTCTGGTCGACGACGCTCCTTTTGCCGCACGCACGACGCGAAATTTTCTGTGGGTGACGTTCACGCGCAGCAACCCTGCTGTCGACCTGCATGGCATCGGCGCATTCATCGAAGACAAAGCGTGGGGCTGTCGGGGGAGCATCGTCATCGACGCTCGCATCAAGCCCCATCACGCGACGCCGCTCGTAGAAGACGCGAAGGTGACCCGTCGCATCGACGCGCTCGCCGCTCCCGGCGGTCCCCTTCACAAAATCATCTAACCAGGTTCACCCGTTAGTGGGTCACCACGCACGGGACCGGGCGCACGCTCATGGATCCCCGCCTCCGCAACACTGCTGCCGCAGTGTTGGTTACCACGCGCTGACGGAGACGATCATCGAATCAGGACTTGTTCCGGCGCAGCACGAGAGGGTGCCGCTGCCGGCGGTGGCCACGAAGCGGACTGTGCTGCACACGACGGGCTGAAACGAAATCTTGCAGCCGTTGGTCATCGCAGTGCCCGTGCAGTTCTTGCCATTCGTGTTGATGTTGCCGACCTTCACCAAACCGCAATACACGTCCCAAGCGCCTTGGCAGAGCGTGGTCGAAGAGTAGGTCGCGATGCCGACGTTGGCGATGCACGAAGAGGCGCCGCCGCAGACGAAGTCTTCGTTGAGTTTCTGGAAGTTGATCCCGTAACTCGAGCTGAAGTTCCAAACGTCTTGACCGCACGGATTGCCTTTCCAGCAACCGGTCGCGCTACTCGAATTCAGCGTGTTGTAGGCCTGGCGTGTGCCTGAGGGCACGCAAGTCGTGACGCACGTTTTGCCGTAACAACTGGGTTTGCCACCACTGCATGTCGCGCCGCAGCTGCCGCAGTTGTCGCGATCGGTGGCGAGGTCGACGCACGCATTGCCGCACATGGTCAGGCCTGCGCTGCACTCGAGTTGGCATGTGCCCGAGACGCACTTTTTGCCCGAGGTGCAGACGACACCACACGACCCACAGTTGGCGTTGTCGGTTTTTGTGGCGGCGCAATAGGCAGCGCCGGCATCTCCGGCTGGACACAGCGTCTCGCCGAGTCCGCAGCTGTCGTTGCACTTGCCCGCAGAGCAGACCTTGCCTGACGCGCAGGGCGCGCCGCACGCGCCGCAGTTGGCGTTGTCGGTCTGAGTCGCGCTGCAGTAGGGCACGCCCCCGCCAGGGCAGAGAGTCTCGCCTGCACCGCAAGTGTCCGCGCAAGCGCCACCAGAACACACCTTGCCCGTGGCGCAGACGTTGGCGCAATCACCGCAGTTGCTGCGATCGGTGTTGGTGGTCACGCACGAGATGAGTCCGCCGTCTCCGATGCAGACCTTTTGATTGGGCGGACACTGTGCGCTGCATGATCCGCCGACGCAGATCTGACCGGCAGAGCAAGCCGTGCCGCACCCGCCGCAGTTCTTGGGATCGACTTTGTTGTCGACGCACGAGCCGCTGCAGTCCGTCGAGCCCGCACCGCACGTGAGCGCGCACACACCGGCGGAGCACACTTGCCCGTTGACGCATGCAGTTCCGCACGCGCCGCAGTTCTTGGGGTCGGTCGTGGTCTCGACGCACTCGTTGTTGCAGATCGTTTCTGCGTTGGCGCACGACTTTGCGGGCGTGCTGTTGTCTTTGGAACAGCCGACGAAGGCCACTGCCACGAGCGTCGCGGCTGCGATGAACGTCCGCGCGGCAAGCGACCAAGACAACCCGCTCTTCATGATCGACTCCCTCGGCTGATCGCGTCCCACCCTATTTTTAGCACGATCGCGCGCCTACGTCGCCTTATTGAATCGCGGGCACTCGACCTTTGGGATCGGCCGCGAGATTCTTGCAGAATACACTCGCTTGCGCGCGCGCTTGAGGCACGTCGAACAAAACAAAGTGCCCATCGCTCCCAGCTGCTGGAGGAAATTGTGCGAGGACGCCACTCGCAAGACCATTGGCCAGGTTGCCGCTCAAGCCGTCGGACGGAATGGCCACTGCACTGATCTGGCCCCAGGCGTCCTGAGGAATGTCACGCACGCCGGGCAACTGTCGCGGCAGACCGAGAGCGACCGATGCGTACTCGATGCCATGCGGCGGTGCGTAACTGTCTCCCACGCCGTCGGGTCCGATGCCTTCCGTTTGATAGATGCTCTTCGGTGGAAATCCCGCGCGCGGATGCTGGATGATGTACGGCATGTAGTTGATGGGGTCAGTCGCATCGACGATCATTTGCGCCAGATTGATGATCGGATGAAACAGATTCAGCTCGTCGTCGTAGTCGTGCGACGACAACCCCAAGAGCGCACGCACAGCCCCCGCCACGCTCGGCGGCGGCGCGGTCTTCTCGAGGAGAGCCACCGTGATCATGCCGCCCGTGCCGCTCAGCACCCCGCCACGCGCTTTTGAATCTGCAGCGAGAAACAAGGGCCCGTTCACGCCGCCCTGCGAGTGACCGACGAACAACAATCGACCCGAATCAAACTCGATGTCCGTACCCGTGCGCGACACGGGACCGTTCGCGTTGGTCGCAGGAACGATCGTGTGCGTGTCCGTGAAGAGACGCGCTTGTTGAATCACGTCAATCGCGCTTTGTCTTCCATTGCTGCGCGCGGCGAGTGGATTGAGCAGGTTGAAGAACAAGAGTTGAATCTCGCTCTCGCGTTGCGCGGCTGGCTCGCTCATCGGTGGAGCGCCCGGACGCGCGCCGTGAAAGATCTGATCGACTCCCATCGACGCCAAACACTGTTGCGCGAGTGACTGTCCGACAGAGTGCCCCTCGGCAACGATCGATCGGTAGTCCCCACCTGTGCCGTGCGCGTACAAAACGATCGGGTATCCCGTGGGGGGTTGCGGACACGCGCTCGCTTTGGGAACGACCATCGTGAAGCGCATCGAGAATGTGCTCTGCACGATGGGCTTGCCCGCCGGGTCGAATACGAAACCGCCGCCATCTCCGAGCTGGGCAAAAGGCAGATTTCCAGCCTGAAAATTGGGCGCGGGACCGTAGCTGCCTTCATACACGTCGTAGTCGAACTTCTGTTCCTTCGCCTTCCACGAGACTGGATCGACCGTGGGCGCTGCAATCACAGCGGGGAGTTGGTCGGCGACGCGAAACAACTCTTGAGCAGGATCGTTGGTCGTAAAGACCGTGAGCTGAACGATCTCCGAGGTGGGCACGTTGTCGCGAGCGAGATCCGCGAGCGCGCCCCTGAACGCGTCGCGCACAGCGACGGTGCGCGACGTTTGCGGACCAAAACCCATGACCTCTGCCAGATCATCGCTCGGGACCAGCCTGCCCCCGTTCACCGCCGATGCCGAGCGCGTGACCACGAGCGCATAACGCGTATGAGATCGGAGCGGGTAGCCGTGCGCGGGCGCGATCGCGAGTGTGTGTGGCGACCAGTACAGACCAGCTTCGGGGCGCCAAAACCACTCGATGAGTTTGCGATGACCTCGCTCGGGCGACGCAGGATCGATGTCGACCATCTGAACGCTCGACCGCGGAGAGAGCGCGTCAGTGGGCGAGACGGGCAATGTCTTCGTGTCGAGATCGCCCTCGAAGCGAAAATAGGCTGTCGCCGTGGGCGAAAACCCATCGAGCATCCCTTGGGTCGAAGCGACGTAACTCGAGACCACCGGATTCAAAGAAGGATTGGGGAGACCCGCCACGTGAATCGTCCCGTCAGCATCACGACGAAAATCGCTCGGCCACGGATGATCGAAATAGTGCTCGTCCACGAGGTCAGCGAGAGAACTCGGCGCGACGAAAATCGCGCGCACCTCGTTCTTCGAGACGGGATCGAGCGTGCACGAAGGCCCAATGACCAAAGCCGCGACACAAAGAACCAGGCCAAAGCGCATGGTGCGCATCATACGCGATCTTCCTCACAGCCATCACAACGTGGCAGCATGCCTTGCGTGCGCAAGTCCGTTTCACCGATCGATGAACTAGAGCGAGCATTCGACGCGGGCGATTACCGCACCGTGCGCGAGCAGAGTGCAGCCCTCATCGACAGTGACGACGAGGCCGTGCGAAAGCGCGCCCGTGCGTTGCGAGCCAAAACCGAGGCAGACCCTAATATCAAGTGGCTGTTCCTGACTGCGCTGGTGGTGATCCTCGCGGTGACCGCATACTGGATGCGCCACTGATTCGAAGGACGGGGACGGGGACCGGGACGGGTGCGGGTGCGGGGACGGGGACGGAGTACGGGGACGGAGACGGGTGCGGGAACGGATTACGGGGACCGGCTAAAAGCGGCCTCCAAATGACAGTCCCGCCTCCTTGTCCGTCACGACCGGCACGAGGATCGTTTTGGTTTTGACCCCATACCAAATCGCCAAACCGACTGTCGCCAACCCCAGGATCGTGGGCGCGAGCCAACTCGCGTAAGCCCACGTGCGTGCGCTCTGATAGCTGCTTTGCTCAGTGGCAGTTGCGGCATGCGGAGGCGAG